>DATHWP010000083.1:0-61350 GCA_035460505.1 Methyloradius sp.
GTGATTAACAATGCGGCTGGTGAGCAGGTGCCTTATGTCTTGCTGGCTAAATCGCTCGCGCATATCGCTCCAGTCACTGGCGATAAGAGTGTCATATTGCCGATTTTTGGGTTGCAGGCAGATACGCTGGATAACACAACAGTATCAGGGGCAGAGGATTTAAGGCTACAGCTGGAAAAAACTGCTGGTAAAACTACGGTCACCATTAGCCAGAATTCAAAAGCAGCCGTAGCAGGTATGGTGTATTTACTGGATGCCGGTAAAAAGCACCCTGATTTTCAAAAACTCATTCTGGACTGGGCACAAACTGAATCCAAAATGATAGCGGTTGAAGTGCTGGCAAGTGATGACCTCAATCACTGGAATAGCGTGGGCCAGGGTATTTTGTTGAAAACATCAAACGCTGCTGGCAGCATTTTGCAAAATACGATTGAGCTCAGTAGCCCGATTACGCAGCGTTATATTCAGTTGCACAGCATTAGCAGCGCACAAGCGTTTAGCTTGACTCGTGCCGAGGCGCAATCAGCCGCCGTCAGCAGTGCAACGCCCAAGTTACTGTGGCAAACCCTTGCTAACCCTAAGCGGATAGATGATAGCAAGTCAGGAAAAACTACCATTGAGTTTGAGGCAAATGGGCATTTCCCTGCCGAGTTTTTGCGGGTCAAGCTGCCAGAAAACAACACCATTACTGCGGTAAAAATCAGTGTTCGTAACAAAGTCAGCGAGCCTTGGCACAGTGTGACTAGTGCTTCGCTCTATCGCATGGTTGAAAGTAATGCCAATAGCCAGAATATCGAAATCACCAATCCAGATATCAGCATTTACCCTACGGTCGCCCGCTACTGGCAACTGGAATTCAATAATGCAAAGGGCGGTATTGGGGCGTCTAATCCAACAATAGCCTTGGGTTGGCCAACGCAGGTGATTGTGTGGAATGCCCGCGGCAACCAACCTTTCAGCTTGCAAATAGATGAAACTGAGTCTGGCCAGCAAGTGATTGCTAACCATCTCAATATAGAAAACCTGATCCCCGATTTCAAGCCTGAAAAGCTGGAACAACTGCCTTTTGCCCAGATCAAGCTGCAAAAATCGGAGGTGAGTGCTACGGCTAAAACCGCAGAAAATAGCTGGTCAACGCCTGCAGACCATAAACGCTGGTGGCTTTGGGGCGGCCTTCTGCTTGGGGTTCTGGTGTTGGCGGGCATGGTGCTATCACTACTGAAATCATCTGATCACAATAAAACTAAACAATAGTCGCTAAGACAATATCAATTACTTATCGGGGAACACTTTATGGCGCATCAAACCATCACTACTCAAAATGCAGACAAGCAGGATGGCCTGCTTTCTCGCGGCATGGTCGCGGTACTTATTGCTCAATTTATTTCAGCATTGGCTGACAACGCGTTGCTGTTTGCCGCGATTGCCTTACTTAAAACGCAGCTTGCCCCAGCCTGGCAGATTCCGTTATTGCAAGAATTCTTCGTCGTCGCGTTTATTATTCTTGCCCCATTCGTTGGCCCATTTGCCGATGCCTTGCCTAAAGGTCGTGTGATGCTGATTGCCAACGGCCTCAAATTCATTGGTGCAGCCGCCATGCTGTCTGGTTTGCATCCACTGTTGGCTTACGGCATGGTTGGTATCGGTGCCGCTGCTTATTCCCCTGCCAAATATGGCATTTTGAGCGAGCTGGTGAGTGCCGAAAAACTGGTCCAAGCCAATAGCATGATAGAAGGCTCAACCATTGTCGCTATTCTGCTGGGCGCTGTCGTTGGCGGTATGCTCGCAGACCACTCGGCAACGGGCGCATTGACTGCCATTGCTGGTTGTTACTTGCTAGCTGCTGCAGCTAATTTGCTGATACCTCGTTTGAAGCCCATGCATCCATTGGCAAAATTTGCAGTAGTGCCTTTGTTGAAAGATTTCATCCACGCACTTAAAACACTGTTCAGCAACAAAGATGCACGCTTTTCATTGGTGGGCACCAGCGTATTTTGGGGCGCGGGCAGCACCTTACGGTTTCTATTGGTGGCGTGGGTGCCAGTAGCGCTGAATATTCATGACTTGAGTACCCCCGCCAACCTCAGTGGCGCAGTAGCGATCGGCATTGCGTTTGGTGCGTTCGCAGCAGCCAAGTATGTGAACTTAGGCAACGTCAATCGGGCTTTACCTGCTGGCATACTCATTGGCCTGCTGATCATGGCCTTTGCCTATGTCACTAATCTGTATGTGGCGATTGCCTTATTGATCGTAGTTGGTGCATGCGGTGGTTTTTACGTGGTGCCGCTCAACGCATTATTGCAAGAGCGCGGACACGAAAGCGTAGGCGCAGGCCACGCTATTGCCATACAAAATCTGGTTGAAAATTTCCTCATGTTGCTGATGATTGGTTTTTATACCTTGCTGGATAAACAAGGCACACCTGTGGTGGCATCCACTGTCGCAGTCGGCGGGCTGGTGTTCGTAGCCATCAGCACGCTAGCGTGGACTCGCCTGAGACACAGCAAATAATCATAAAATTAAAATAAGAAAGCAACTTTTGAGTATGAAGACACTGAACGCGATTGCCCTCTCAATCACTTTTATTTCAAGCGCTACCGCCGCTCCAATACCAGCAACGCAAGATGGCTTGTTGGGTTTATATCCAGCAACTGATATGCGGCTTACCAATGGCACATGCACAGACTGCCCCACGACTCCACAAGCACTCTGGTATTTTCAGCAAGAGCTTATCGCCGTTGCCAAACCTGGTAAGCCTGTTGCAGGTTTTTCCAAAACTGAGAATGCCCAGCAAGATTTCAAAAGCTGGTCAGTCAACCCAAGCGCTCAGGATTTAAATGCACTGCCGCCATTGGTTTGGTTGGGCTCAAATGAAGTGATTACCAAAGCTGAATTAGCTGAGGATGGCAAAGCAATTAAGCTAGATGATGGCGCTAATATCGCGTTTAACATCGTGCCAAAAATCCCTACGAATCTTTCATACTTTGACGATAGCAGCCTTAAGTTCTTCAGTCAGCGCTCGGTACGTTTGCGTGGCGAAAGCACTAAAACTGCGAATGGTAGTTCACAATTCACGGCACGCACTATCTGGCCGCTAGACTTCAACATCCCTAGTAATAAGCTAGCCCAACCGCTCAGTAATGAAGAAACCCTACAAACGTTGGTACGCGCTAATCAAGGTGGAGCGCAAAGTCCATATCAAACCCGCGTGCTGTGGTCGCGAGATGCTGGCGAAAACCATGACTGGAAAGATAAAGCAGTGCTAGGTGTCATGCTGAACGGTGCGCAAGGCGATGATGATGAGGCGCATGGTGGTCACTTTGGCATTGTCACTGGTCGTATGGAAGCCGATGGCAACTGGTCGCGTTGGCTGGTGAATAACTTTTACAATCTGGATGCGTATGGTGAAAAAGGCATTGTTTCAGCCGTAACCCCTGCAGATAAATACCTGATGGACTTAAACAACGGCCAGAGCTATTACCGGCCATCTTATATGTTGGTGGCCGTGTTTAGAAATCAAACCGTACCGCAACAATATCAGGCCGCCATCAACCGTGTTTACAACCATTTTTATCGCCATGATTTTGTCTATGAACATGCAAAAGCCAATTGTGCGGGCATCAGTGTAGATACCTTGCGCAGCCTGGGCTGGAACTTCCCTCAGCGTGGTAATGGCGGCCTGCTTAAAGCGACTGCCGCCTATTTCTATGTGGCCGCGACCAGTGGCAGCCTAAAAAGCGCACATGATATTTATGAATACATCACTACAGAAGATACACAACTCAACCCCGCCGCCGCCTTCGATGCCCTGGGCGAAGATATGCTGAATCTGGCGCAAAATAAAACTAGTCGCGTACTCAGCCCGCTAGAGCAAATTCTAAGCAACGACATTGAAGCAATCATCATGGTGCACATCCCACAAACTCCCTCCAGCCGCGCTTTTGGCCAAGCGCCTGTTTACTCATTTGATGAATACCTAAAACGCGCCCCAACTGATCATAGCCAATGGAAAATCATACCGACCGAGCCAAGGCCTTTCCCTGATGAATTGAGGGATGGCTTGGCTTTAACTCAAGAAAAGCCAAACTTGATGCCTTGGCCAGTAGCTGTTACGGCGGCTGGGCTGGTTTTCTTATTGATACTGGCAGTTAGCAAAGCTTTGAAATGGTTTAAGAAAAAATGATCATGCAAGCCCGTTATAAATTATTAACAATCTAATGAAAATCATGAGTGCTCTTTCATGACTTTAGGCACGGATATATTTTTCCACGAGCGTATATTTCATAACACGTGATGTGAACACCGCAAGGTGAAAGCAAAGCGAATTGAAAACTAAAAAGGAGACTTATTATGTGGACCAAGCCAGAAGTTACCGAAATGCGTTTCGGTTTTGAAGTAACAATGTACGTTTGCAATCGCTAAGATTGTAAATCTGCAAACTCAGTCGCTATGATTGAAAAGCTTTAAAGCCGTAATCAATAAGCGGTTGACTTGTAGTAAATCGAACGGGAGCTTAGCTCCCGTTTTTTTATGTAGTCAATCCTTAAGAACTGGACTTGAACCAGGCTTGCAAATGGTCAACAAAGGCGCGAACAGCGACTGATGACTGTTTGTGTTGAGGGTATAACGCATATACCACACCTACGCCACCCGTGAATTCTTTCAATATCTGCACTAACTCACCACTTTTTAGCGCTTCTTCTACATAAAAGTAAGGCAAGCCTGTAATCCCTAGCCCAGCAACTGCGGCATTTTTCATGACTTCGCCGTGGTTGGAGCGCAAGATGGCTTGAATGGGTATTTTCAATATCTCGCCATTTTTCTCAAATATCCACTCGCTGCTCGGTTGTGAAATACAGCGATGATCCGCTAACTTTAAAGGCGAGTTGGGTTCGCCATATTGTTGAATGTATGCTGGGCTGCAGCAGTAAATCAGTGCTGAGTCGGCGAGTTTTCTAGCGATGAGTCCAGGGTCGGGATGCGTCGTTATCCTGATTGCAAGGTCATAGCCTTCACCTACAATATCTACCAGCCGATTATCAACATCCAGCAACACACTAAGCTTGGGGTGCGCCAATAAAAATGCATTAAGGCAAGGCGATAAGCGCATGCTGGCAAATGAAACAGGCGCTGATATGCGTAATACGCCGCGTAACTCTCCAGAATGGTTTGAAACAGCCTGTTCTGCCTCATCAACGGATTGCAAAATAGTAAGGCAGCGCTCGTAAAAGACTTTACCTAATTCTGTAGGGGATAGTTTACGTGTGGTTCTATGCAGCAACCTTGCGCCTAAGCGTGCCTCTAATTCCATCAAGCGGCGGCTCACTAACTGTTTACTAATACCTAGGTTACTGGCTGCTTTGGTGAAGTTGCTGCTTTTGATGACCTCTGCATAAATGCGCATTTCTTCAAAATTATTCATTCATCACCTTGTTCAGCTTCGTTATTGTCAACTCAAAAGAGACAGTCTTACCTATTTTAAGGTGATTATTATATTTTATATAAAGGACTACAATGATTTTGTAATTAAACGCTGGCTATTTATAAGGCTAGTTTGATGGACGGATTAAACATTTATTTAACAAGTCACAATCATTAAGGAGCATTCCATGAGCACAACATTAAGCCCAGCTGGGCAATTCATTACCCTGGTAAGCCGTATTTTCCTCTCATTGATTTTCATTGTGAGCGGTGTAGGCAAAATTACTTCGTATTACGCTACGATTGGTTATATCACCAGCGTAGGTGCTCCATTCCCTGAGGTGGCTTACGTCATTGCGATCATTATTGAAGTTGGTTTTGGTCTGGCATTGTTATTCGGTTTTAAAGCTAAATTGGCTGCCGCCGTGATTGCTGTATTCACCTTGGCCGCCGCTTTTCTATTTCACACTGATTTCGCTAATCAGATTCAGACCATCATGTTTCTGAAGAACATCACAATTATCGGCGGCTTGCTGCAAATCGTGGCTTATGGTGCTGGTGGTTTCAGTATCGACAACCGTAAATAAGTATTAACCAAAATCAAGCAAGAGGCCTGAATAATGAGCACACTTTACATCTCACATGGCGCGCCTACCTTGGCGATGGAGCCAGGCGCAACGGGCGAAATGTTGGCTGCGTTGGCAGAGACATTACCCAGGCCTCGCGCGATTCTGGTGATTTCAGCGCATTGGGATACCCGCTATCCGCGCGTAAGTGCAGTTGAAAAGCCAGAGACAATTCACGATTTTGGTGGCTTCCCTCCAGCGATGTATGAAATGCAATACCCTGCGGACGGCTCCCCAGCACTTGCCCAGCGGGTTTGCGATGTGTTGGCTGGTGCTGGCATTACCGTTGCACAAGACCCGCAGCGCGGGCTTGATCATGGTGCCTGGGTACCGCTAAAATTGATGTATCCGCTCGCAGATATCCCTGTCACCCAGCTATCAATTCAAAGTCATTCAGGGCCGCTTGCGCACTATAAAATGGGCCAAGCGATTGGCGCATTGCAAGATGAAGGCGTGATGATTTTGTGCTCAGGTGCGATTACCCATAACCTGCACGATTTTTTCACCATGCAGCGTGATGCGCCGTTATTGCCGTATGTGACTGAGTTTGCGAACTGGATGGCTGAAAAAGCTGCGAGCAATGATATTGATGCCTTGCTCAATTACAGAAAGCTCGCGCCGAATGCAGAAAGAGCACATCCGCATGAAGATCATTTGGTGCCACTATTTGTTGCGCTGGGTGCTGCCAGAGGGGCTATGACTCGGTATCAACCAGAGAATACTTTTGGCATTTTGGCGATGGATGCTTATGTTTGGAATTAGTTAAAAATCCTGACTGATTAGGACTTTTTCAGGAAGCAGGTTTTAAGCACAATTGTGGTTTTACCCTCGCGGCATTCGACTTCTTCATCGTCGTCTGTGAGGTGTATGCTTTTAAACAATTTCCCGCGCTTCAAGGTGATAGAAGAGCCTTTTACTTTTAGATCCTTGATAACTTGTACTGCATCACCTTCACTTAACTCATTACCGTTGCTGTCTTTTGCGCTCATGGCGATTCCCTGAAAATTAAGGCTGTTGCAGCACGGTTGGGAACACAAACTCTTTAGGCAATAACACCCAGATTTTGCCTTTTTGTTTCATAGAGCCAGCCTGGCGTGTGGCATCAGGCCCAAATCCCCAGAAGAAATCGGCACGTACCCCGCCTTTAATCGCACCACCTGTGTCTTGCGCCATCATGAGGCGATTAAGTGGTTTGCTGGTGTTTGGATAAGTGGTTGCCAAAAATATAGGCGCGCCTAATGGCACAAAGCGTGGATCAACCGCCACGGCACGCTCACCCAGAATAGGCACACCCAATGCGCCCAATGGTCCTGGCAAGCCAGCAGGCAATACACGGAAAAACACGTAGCTCGGATTGCTGTTAAGCAAGTCACGTAGTTTTTCGGGGTGGGTCAGCGCCCAATTCTTGATGCCTTGCATCGAAGCTTTATCAGATGTTAGCTCGCCACTTTGAATCAATAAGCGCCCGATAGATTGGTAGGCTTGGCCATTCTGGTCGGCGTATCCCACATGAATCTGCTCACCATTTTCCAGCTGTACTAACCCTGAGCCCTGAATCTGCAGGAAAAACAGATCAATAACGTCATCCACCCACAGCAGTTCGTTCCCTTGCAATGGAGATTGCTCAGATTCAATTTCGCCGCGGTTGTAATAAGGCACTAACTTATTGCCAATCACTCTGCCACGCAGGCGTTTGTTGGCAAGCTCTGGATAGATGCTGGCTAAATCAACCGTGATCAAGTCACTAGGTTGGCGGTATAGCGGGTAGCGATATGTGTCCGTTTTGACCAAGCTGCCTTTCAGCAATGGCTCGTAATAACCAGTGATCATGCCAGTATCAGAGCCATCTGCATTAGTGGTGCGATACACATTGAAGTATTGCTTGAAGTAATTTTGCACAGCGCCAACGCTGGGGTTTTTCATGTTGGCTGCAACATCACAGACATTTTGCCAAGCTGGTTTGGTTTTAAGCGCGGAGCAACTTTGTAGCCAAGCAGGCCAAGCCATGGTCAGGTTATCTTGCTCAATGCCAGCTAGATCTTGCCAAGTTGCTGGTCGTAATAAGCTGTAATCAGGGATTTTTGGTTCACCAGCTTTAGGTTCTTGCGTTGGTTTTTGTGGTTCGGGGATGGGGGTGCTTTCAGCGCATTCACAAACAGGTTTGTCTTTGTTATGCGCGGGTTCTGTTTTGCTAGCACTTGTTTTAGTGTTGTCGGGCTTAATCGCTGAGCCACCACACGCGCTGAGTAATAAAACTAAAAATAGAACAAAACAATGACGGGCTTTTAAAAATGACATTTAGTGCAGTACTCGCGGCATAGAAAGGGTAAAAGGCGCAATCTCAGTTTCAAACTGGGTGCCATCTGCAGCAACAAGTTGATAGCTACCGTGCATGGTTCCCACTGGGGTTTTGATCAAAGTGCCGCTGGTGTATTCAAAATGCTCATTTGGCTTTAATAATGGCTGTGCCCCAACAACGCCCAAGCCACGTACTTCTTGCACTTGGTCTGTAGCATCGGTAATGACCCAGTGGCGGCTGATTAGCTGGGCTGGCACGCTGCCTGTGTTGGTAATGGTGACGGTGTAGGTGAATACATAACGGCTATCAGCCACATCTGATTGCTCAGGCACAAACGCAGTGGTCACACTGACTGAAAACTCATAGCGCTTGTCGGTAGTCATGGTCTTTTTTCCTTAGCAATGAACAAGCGTAATGGTGTAATCAAGTGGGTTATTGAGAAAAACTGAAGATCAGATTTAGCTGATCATGCCAGTGGTAGGAGAGCTAGGCGCTGCTGAATACAGTTTCTTGGGCATGCGTCCAGCAAGATAAGCTTCGCGCCCTGCTTCTACTGCTTTTTTCATCGCACCCGCCATCAGTATTGGGTTGCCCGCCGCCGCAATTGCCGTGTTCATTAATATGCCAGCGCAGCCAAGCTCCATTGCAATTGCTGCATCTGATGCTGTACCCACACCAGCATCTACTAGCACAGGGATTTTGGCGTTTTCGATAATAATCTGCAGGTTCCAAGGGTTGAGTATGCCCATGCCAGAACCAATCAGCGATGCGAGCGGCATCACCGCACAGCAACCAATTTCTTCCAGTTGTTTAGCGATAATCGGGTCATCAGAGGTATACACCATGACATCGAAACCATCTTTTACGAGCACTTCAGCTGCTTTGATGGTTTCAATCACATTCGGGTATAGCGTTTTCGGGTCGCCCAGCACTTCCAGCTTGACCAGTTTATGCCCATCTAAAAGCTCACGTGCCAGTCGCAGCGTACGCACGGCATCATCGGCCGAGTAACAGCCGGCGGTGTTGGGCAAATAAGTGAATTCTTCAGGCGGTAGGTAATCAAGCAAAGATGGTTCGCCAGCATTCTGGCCGATATTGGTACGACGAATCGCTACCGTGATGATTTGTGCGCCACTGGCATCAATTGCTGCACGGGTTTCAGTAAAGTCTTTATATTTGCCTGTGCCGACCAGCAAGCGTGAGTGGTAGCTTTTACCTGCAATCTCAAATGTATCTAGTGCAATTGTCATTTTATAAGCTTCGTTTTGTACGTTTCATAATTGAATCAGCCGCCGCCAACTGCACCCACGATTTCAAGCTGATCACCTTCTTTTAGCAATGTTTCTGTAAATTGACTGCGCGGTACAATTTCGCCGTTGCGTTCAATGGCAAGGCGCTTGCCTACTAACTCCAAGTGTTCAACCAGTGCTTGAACCGTCAGCGGCTCTATGCTGAATTCTTTTGGATTGCCGTTGATGGTCAGATGAATCAATTGAATAAAGCCCGAGAATGAAATCAGTGAGTGTTTAATTGTGTAAAGCTTGAGACTGCTGCTATTTTACGTAGGTTCAGTATGCATTGGCAAACTGACTTTGCTTGATTGTTTTATTAATATAAATCTAGTGAGTCGGTATTGTCTGACATCCATTTCGTCCAGTCGCCGACTGTTCCTGGCTTTTTCCCAACTTAAAATGATTTCACTTCAAGCAAATCACTTAATTGAATTAGTGAGCTTGATATTTCTAATCAACGATTAAGGAGCACATCATGAACTGGGATCAAATCGAAGGTAACTGGAAACAACTTAAAGGCAAGGCTCGCCAACAATGGGGCAAGCTGACTGATGACCATGTTGAGCAAATAAAGGGTAACCGTGAGATGCTTTCTGGCAAGATTCAGGAGCTGTACGGCATTACCAAAGAAGAAGCTGACAAGCAGATTGATAGCTTCAATCAGAGCGTTAACAAGCACTAGGTTCTGACAGCCTGAGAAATGCCGCGTTTAACGCGGTATTTCTCAGATCATTATGATGAATATAGCGATTAAAACAGCACGTAACTATGCATTATCCAGGCTGACATTATCTGGCTTATTATTGTTAGCTATTACGGGCTTGGTATTCGGTGCATCTACCGTTGATGAGCAATACAAGGCGTCATTAGATGCTATCAACGCTACTTATGATGCTAACAAGGCCAGTTGTGATAATTTCTCTGGTAACAAAGAAGATATTTGCCAAACTCAGGCAAAGGCCATGCGTGACAATTCCAAGGCTGATCTGGATGCCGAAAAAAAGGGCACTGAAAAAGCCACTTTGGAAGCCAGTAAAGAAAAAGTGTTGAGCAGTTACAAAATAGCTAAAGAAGCCTGCGACGACTTACCTGCAAACCTGCAGTCATTTTGTGTAGAAAATGCCAAGACTAATCGCGATAAAGCACTTGCGACTATTGAGGCAAGCAGTAAAACAGACATAAACAACTAGCAAATTTTTATTGTCATCTGGCAGTCAACAAGCCTCTGTAATATGATGGTTAAAAGGCCAATTAACCCATTGCGTTAATTGGCCTTTCCCCGTCAATTATTACAGCGAGACTAGCCATGCAAATTAGCCAATCTACTTCCCCAATTATTGTTCATGCAGGCAAAGCATTATTGACTGTCATGGCATTAAGCTTTGCATCACACGCTTATGCCGAAGATGTAGCTGAGAGTTCAAAGCCCGTCACTGAGCAGCTGGTTGATACCATGACTACGCTCGTTCATGGTCCGTACGCGGGTTATCGTGCAAACCACGCTAAAGGGATTATGGTCAGTGGCACCTTTACACCATCAAAACAGGCTGCCAGTTTGAGCAGTGCTCCACATTTGCAAAAGAAGGCTACGCCAGTCCTCGTGCGTTTCTCTGATGCTACTGGCTTACCAACCATGCCAGATGCAGATGCAAATGCTAACCCGCACGGTATTGCCATTCGTTTTCAACTGCCTAAAGGCGCTTATACCGATATTGTCAGTATTTCCGTTAATGGCTTCCCTGCGGCCACGCCAGAAGATTTTCTTGGCTTACTGAATGCGGTTGCTGCAAGCGGGCCGGATGCGCCTAAGCCTTCACCAGTTGAGCAGTTTTTAGGCACACACCCAGCAGCGCTTAAATTCGTGACTACACCTAAACCAGCCCCAGTCAGCTTTGCAACATTGCCGTTTTATGGTGTGAACGCATTTAAATTTACTAATGCCAAAGGCAAGACGCAGTATGGCCGTTACCGCATTACTCCGCTGGCTGGCGCGCAGTCATTGCCTGCTGATGAAGTCGCAAAAGTTGGCCATGATTATTTGATGGAAGACCTGCCAGCACGTCTGAAAAAAGGTCCAGTTAAATTCAGTATTGCTGTGCAATTAGCTGCCGAGGGTGATGAAGTGAACGATGCCACCGTAATCTGGCCAGAAGACAGACCGCAGATTGAGCTTGGCACACTCACCCTGAAAACGGCCATAGCAGATAGTAAAGCACTGGAAAAAACCATTATGTTTAATCCACTGGCATTACCAGCAGGCATAGAAGCATCAGCTGACCCTATATTGATCGCTCGCCCAACAGCCTATCTTGTGAGTTTTGGTCGTCGTGTAGGTAAGTAATAAGCGAACTAAGTATTTAATTAATCCAAAGGCTTTGCATTAAAGGCTGAATTAGCAATGCTAGTTCAGCCTTTTTTATATGTTGGCGACGAATCCGATAGCCAAGTAAAATGCAGTTTCTGCATGTTTCAATTGCGGGTGTAGTTCAATGGTAGAACGCTAGCTTCCCAAGCTCGATACGCGGGTTCGATTCCCGTCACCCGCTCCATCTCCAGGTTATCTCAATAACCTGTCAAAGCATAAATTTGGTGGTTGTCATAAACCAAACAGTGGCTACCAACAACCAATCACAACCATAATGATTTCCATGATTTTTTATAATCGTTTGATTACTATAGATTTTATATGTTGGTATGGTCTTTGCCATTAGTTTCAAACAGCGTAATCGTCACATAAAAGACGCTATTGAAATCTAATCGGGGAGAAGTACCAACATGAAGCAGCATTCGCAGCAAAATAGAAAAATCATATTACGCCGCAAGAACATCTACATCGCAGTCGCTAGTGTATTGCCAGCACTTTTGATAAGTGGTCATGCTTTTGCCGACTGTGCGGGCTCGGTTGCCAGCCCTGGTTCTGCTGCAATTACTGTGTTGTGTAATAACAGTGGCACTAGCACTAGCGGTAACTTGACCAATACAGACACCACTACTTACGTTAATTCAGGCGCAACCGCCACTGCGGGTAACAATACTTTGCTTCAGTTTGATGGTCAGGGCCGAACACTAGAGAATTCTGGCAGCATTATTAATAATCTTGTCATTACAGGTGCGGCTGGTGCGCGTGGCCGCACGGCTGTGTTTATGGGCAATGCCACATTAAATGCTGGTAGCGGCACAGTTTTTACCAATAATGCGCCTACCGCGGGAGTGACGACTGTTACCTTGAACGCAGCACCAACTGCCGCTTATGTAGGGCAAACGATAGTATTTGGGAGGTACGATGGCGATGATTTCTCCTTGGGAGAACGACGCGTCATTACAGCAGTTGATATCGTGAATAAGACCGTGACTTTCACTACGCCGCTCACAGCAGATTTCGCGGGGAGTGGTACGGATTCAGCGGCCTACAAAGTGGTATCAAACTATGGTGAAGGTAGCGTTGTTAACGGTACTTTCTACAATAACGTGATCAATAACTCTGGCACTATTTCTACCCAAATCACCAAGGCTGAAATTGATGGCAATAGGAATGGGGCAACCTCTGTTTCTTACACTGCTGCGGCAAAAGCCATTACCGCTTCAGTAGAAGGTGCGTATCTCATCAATAACACTGCGACAGGCGTGATAAGCGCCAAGCAGGCTGGTATAGGCAGCGCGTTGGCGATTGAAGAAGGTGGCACAGTTGAAGAAATGACCATTAATAATGCTGGCCTGATTGTGGCCGAGCGCTCAGCACCGCTGACGCTGGTTTCAGTGACTGCAACTGGCAATCCAACTGCAACCTCATCTGATTATTCTTTGTTGACTACTGCGCAAACGGTTGCAAACGTCAATGCAATCAATACACAAGAAGAAGCTGAAGAAATTGTGATTAACAACACGAGCACTGGCATTATTCGCTCGATTGGTGATTACACAAGCACCATCTATATGCGTGCTGGTGAAAAAGAAATTACTAACGCAGGCTTGATCGAACACGTAGCTCATGACGGCACGAATACTAAAGGCTTCGCGATTGCGGCTGTATCTAACCCGGGTGATATACGTACGTTTGAGCTAGAAAATACTGCAACTGGTGTTATCAAAGGCGATATCTTGGCAGTTAACGGCAATGCTTTGCGCTGGTATTTACTAAGTACCGAAGGCGGTGGTGCTGGCATAGATAGTCGGCTCAATATCAACAGCCAGTACGGCCAGTCTGATAGTGAAATCGAAAATGCAGGCACGATCTTAGGTAATTTTTACTATAGCAATGGTACTCACGAACTAGAGAACGAAAGTACGGGTGTAATCACAGGCAATATTGACGTTGATCAGCGCGCCACTGTTGATTTGGTAAGTGGTGTTGCTACGAATAGTGCTCTGCTGGGTACACGAACCTTTACGTTTGAAAATGCAGGCACCTTCACAGGCAATATCACGATTCACGATGTTGCTGGTTCAGATAATGCCATCACTCTCGAAGGAAACGGGTTTGCTGGCAATATTGCAGCGACTACAGGAGCAGGTAGTAACACTCTTAATTTACTGGGCGCAGGTACTTTGCGTGGAGATATTGCCAAGTTTACGACACTGAATCTCGGTATTGCGGGTAACGCGCCAGTGGACGACGATGACGATGATGAAGGTGTGTCAGGTGTGTCAGGTGCGCCTAGCTGGACATTGGCAGTAGGCAAAACTGCTGAGTTCACTGATGTAGCAAACCTGAATCAGGGCTTGCTGAATGTGTTGGGTAATCTCAAGGCCAATACTATCGTTGGTGAGGCCGCAACACTCACTGGTACCGGCACTATTACGGGCAACCTGACTAACAACGGCCTAGTTGATTTAGCACCAGATACCACACTCCATGTGGCCGGTAACGCGACCTTCAATGCAGGTTCCATCCTGAGAACTACCGTTAGTACTACTGGTTATGGCCAGCTTGCGGTAACGGGTACAGCTACCTTTAACGATGGCGCATTAGTTAAGCCAGTGATACAGGGGGGAGTGGTGACCAGCGGCCAAAACTTTACTGTACTTATTTCATCTGGTATTACAGGTGCGCCAGAAATTGCAAGTAATGGCTTATTGCATTGGAATGTAAGCACTGTAGGCAATAATCTGGTGCTGACAGCAGATGTACAAGGTACCAATATTTCAGGTGCGAGTGCAGGTGCAGCAAGTGCTGTGAACGCTCTGCTGAGTTTTGATAACCCACTTGGTCTGCAATTACAAAATCTTGGGTCAGCAGCTGAGGTGCAAAAAGCCGCTGAACAGCTACGCCCAGAAATAAACGGCGCCAGCATGAATGCTACTTTGCGTACTACTTCACAAGTTGAAGGTGTAGTTGATGCGCGTATCTCCGAAACCCATTTGGCGCAGGCTACTGGTTTGCGCGGTATGGCAGCGGGGGATGGCGCTGTGGATAGCGGTGTATGGCTGCAAGGTTTTGGTTTTGCCGGCCAACAAGACCGTATCAATAACGTAGATGGCTACAAGGCCAATGGTGGCGGCATGGCAGCGGGTGCTGATACCTTGCTGAGCGATGCGTTGCGTGTGGGTGCAGCATTCAGCTATGCCAACACCACGCTGGATGCGCAGGGCAGCAACATTGGTAATAACAATCGCATCAACAGCTACCAAGGCATGCTGTACGCATCATGGCTCGCTGATGGTTGGTATTTGAACGGCATTGCAGGGATAGGCCAACACCAGTTTGATAGCAGGCGTTTGGTAAATATCGGCGGTGTGATAGATAACCCAAAAGCTAACTACGATGCCTGGCAATATTTTGGCAAGGTTGAATTGGGTCTGCCAATGGCAGTGAATAGCCAATTTAGCGTGGTGCCTGTTGCCTCACTGGCCTTCAGTTATCTTGATCAGGATGCTTACACTGAAACCAGCACCAACGGTGCGGCGTTAAGTGTGCAAAGCAATGACAGTACTTCATTCCGCTCTGGTTTGGGTGGCAAGGCTTTCTACAACTTTACCGCAGGTGATATTAAGACGGTGCTGGAAGGCCGCGCTATCTGGCAACACGAATTTGCTGATACCAAGCAAGACACCACTGCCAGCTTTGCTGCAGGCGGCAGCACATTCATTGCGCAAGGTGTGGCGATAAAACGTGAAGCTTTTAATTTAGGCGCTAGCCTCAAGTTTGTGAATGAAGATGCAACGCAAAGCCTGAGCTTGAGTTATGACGCTGATATCCGTGATGAATATGTTGGCCACACAGGTAAGGTGCAAGCCAGATTTGATTTTTAAGTGGGTGAGTGAGTTGTAAGGGAGAGAAAACGGGGTGGAAACACCCCGTTTTTTTATTGCTTTTTAATCTTGTAAGCTATGATTGAGTTAAATCTCGATCATCTCAAAATCTTCTTTGCGGGCGCCGCATTCAGGGCAAGTCCAGTTTACGGGTACGTCTTCCCACTTGGTGCCAGGCGCTATGTTGTCTTCAGGGCAACCTTTTTCTTCTTCGTATATCCAACCACATATATTACACATCCAGGTTTTCATGGCTTTAATTCTCATTAGTTGTTATGGGTTAAGTACTGATGCTTTAAGCAAAATCAGTTGAAGCCAATTGCTTGACTATGCATCGGTTTAATTTTAGGCATCTATTTAAATTAAGTTAAAATGCTACATTAAATTTGATTTTTAATCTCAAGCTTAGGCTACCTTCATTTTAATTACATGAGATGAAGCCACATTTGAAGCATAAGGCCTAAAGACGACATATGACACTCATGCCCCCCGCAGTAATGACCTTTGCTGCCACTGACCCTAGTAGCGGCGCTGGAATCCAGGCTGATATTCTCACCCTCGCCAGCATTGGCTGCCACCCCCTTTCTGTGGTTACCGCGATTACCGTGCAAGATACCGTAGGCGTCGAGAACGTCATGGTCTTTGATGCCGATTGGGTGAACGAGCAAGCACGTACGATTTTGGAAGACATGCATGTATCCGCCTTTAAAATCGGCATGCTTGGTAGCATAGAAAATATCGCGGTGATTGCAGAAATCATGGCTGACTATCCTGATATCCCCTTGCTGATTGACCCAATTTTATCTTCTGGTCGCGGCGATGAATTGGCCAATGATGAAATGCAGGAAGCTATGATAGACCTGCTGTTTCCCCAAGCCACATTGATTACACCCAATAGCCTAGAAGCCCGCAGATTAGCTTTCTACGATGACGACTCTGAAGCTGCTGAAAACGCATCCCTTGAAGAAAGCGCCGAGCGTTTACTCGCCATGGGTTGTGAGTACGTGTTGATCACAGGTACGCACGAGCGTACGCAAAGCGTGACCAATACGTTGTATGGTGAAAATAAGCTGGTCAAAACTTATAACTGGGAACGCCTGCCAGGCAGCTATCACGGTTCTGGTTGCACGCTGACGTCGGCCATTGCTGCCTGTATTGCTCATGGTTTGACTATGGAAGAAGCGCTGGCTGAGGCGCAGGAATACACATGGCAAACCCTTAAGCACGCATTCCGCCCAGGCATGGGCCAATACATTCCAGATCGTATGTTCTGGGCACGTGACGAAGAAGATGACGTCGAAAAAGATTAAAGGCCTTTATGCAGTCACAGCAGACGAAGCCAATACCGAACAGCTGCTGAGCAACGCCAAAGCTGCTTTGAGTGCAGGTATTAATGTATTGCAGTACCGCAACAAAACGGCCAGCAAACAGCTGGCTACCGAGCAGGCAGAAGCGTTATTACTGCTTTGCCGCGAGTATAACGTGCCGCTGATTATCAATGATGACGTTGAATTGGCGCTGAAAATAGACGCTGATGGTGTGCATTTGGGTGCCAGCGACGGTAATTTGCGTGATGCCCGCAAGAAGCTGGGCGATGAAAAGATCATCGGCGCTTCCTGCTATAACCGTCTTGAGATTGCCCAGTTCGCTGCACAAAACGGGATTGATTACGTAGCTTTTGGCGCTTGTTTTGTTTCAGCGACCAAACCGAATGCACCCAAGGCTGACCTAAAACTGTTTACGCAGGCTAAGCAGGTGCTTGATTTGCCCATCGTCGCCATTGGTGGTATTACGCTTGAGAATGCGCCATCCGTGATTCAGGCGGGTGCTGATGCGATTGCCGTTATTGGCGCACTTTGGAATGTATCGGATGGCAGCACTGGCAATGCGCAAACCATACAAAAAACTACCCAACAATTTATGCAATTATTTGGTCAACCAATATGACAACAACCATCAAACCTACCTCCAGAAACCAGCAGTTATTTGAACGTTCACAAAAACTCATTCCTGGCGGTGTGAATTCGCCAGTGCGCGCGTTTAAGTCGGTGGGCGGCACGCCCATCTTTTTCAAGCGCGGCCAAGGTGCGTGGTTGTGGGATGAAGATGACAAAAGTTATATCGACTACATAGGCTCATGGGGGCCGATGGTGTTGGGCCATGCACATCCTGAGGTGATCGCCGCGGTACGCGAAGTGGCTGGCAACAGCCTGTCTTTTGGTGCACCAACCGCGCGTGAGCTTGAGATGGCAGAGACCATCGCTAAACTTGTGCCAAGCATGGAGCAGGTCAGGCTGGTGAGTAGTGGTACAGAGGCTACGATGAGCGCGATTCGCGTAGCGCGTGGCTTTACTGGCCGTAGCAAAATCTTGAAGTTCGAGGGCTGTTACCACGGTCATGCGGATGCATTACTCGTTAAAGCGGGTTCTGGTTTGCTCACTTTAGGTACACCAAGTTCGGCGGGCGTGCCTGCTGAAGTCGCAGCACATACCCTTACCTTGCCCTACAACGACATTGCCGCATTAGAGACCTTATTTGCGGAAATTGGTGACCAGATCGCCTGCGTGATTGTGGAGCCTGTGGTTGGCAATATGAATCTGGTCGCGCCAGTGCCTGGCTTTCTTGAAAGCATGCGTGCGCAGTGCACCAAGCATGGCGCGGTCTTGATCTTTGATGAAGTGATGACAGGCTTCCGAGTGGCTTTGGGCGGCGCGCAAGCCTATTACAACATCAAGCCAGACATGACTACATTGGGCAAAGTGATCGGTGGCGGCTTGCCAGTCGGCGCATTCGGCGGTCGTGCAGACATCATGCAATGTCTTGCTCCAGTTGGCCCTGTCTATCAGGCAGGTACGCTTTCTGGTAACCCAGTCGCAGTTGCTGCTGGCTTGGCTACGCTAAAACTGGTGCAAGTTCCTGGATTTTACGAAAAGTTAAGCGCAACCACCAAAGCTTTGATGGATGGCCTCAAGCATGCGGCGAATCAATATGGCATTCCTTTCAGCGCTCAAAGTATAGGCGGTATGTTCGGTATTTATTTCAGTGAGAAAGTACCCACCAGCTTTGATGAAGTGATGGCGACTGATAAAGAGGCGTTTAACCAGTTTTTCCACAGCATGCTAGATGCTGGTATCTACCTCGGACCTTCAGCATTTGAGGCTGGTTTTGTATCGGCGGCGCATGGTGCCGATGAGCTGGCACGTACTATTGAAGCGGCTAGCCAAGCATTCATTGCTTTGCGAAAGTAATTGTTATTTAAATCCAAACTAAATCCAGCACAAATTAACTAGCCTCAATTAGATTTGCGAGGCTAGGCAAAGCTCGTATGATTTTTGCTCTATGTTATTGAACTTAGAACCCTTTAACGGTAATATCGCAGGTTCCCCTTTAAAATTTGTGACTAGATACGCACAGTAATCTAGATGGCAATTAACGCTTCTAATCACTAGGTTAGAAGCATGAGCAAGCAGATGGAGATGATAGTTTGGTAACGCAAGTAAATTCACCAGAAACGCTTAACAACCCCGCCAAGCAAGGTTTATATAATCCTTCCAATGAGCATGATGCTTGCGGCGTGGGGTTTATTGCCCACATTAAAGGCGTTAAAAGCCACAATATAGTGCGTCAGGGTTTACAGATTCTGGCCAATCTTACCCATCGTGGTGCAACGGGCTATGACCCAAAATTGGGTGATGGCGCTGGTATATTGATTCAGTTGCCCGATGCGTTTTTTCGCAAAGAAGCCACCAAGCTCGGCATTACCTTACCTGCCGTTGGCGAATATGCCTGTGGCACGGTGTTCTTGCCGCAATCATTGAATGGGCGTATCGCTTGCGAATCCATTATTACCCGCATTATTCATGAAGAATCCCAAGTATTTTTAGGTTGGCGCGATGTGCCTCGTGATAACAGCAATATTGCTGATGCAGCGCGTGATGTAGAGCCCGTGATGCGTCAGGCCTTGATTGCTAAAGGCGAAAATACTGCCGATCAAAGTGCTTTCGAGCGCAAACTATTTGTTATCCGCAAACGGATTGAGCACGCTGTTCGCGCATTGAAGCTCGATGACAGCAGCCAGTTCTATATTCCTTCCCTTTCCAGCAAAACCATAGTCTATAAAGGCATGCTACTAGCGAATGAGGTTGGGATTTATTATAAAGATTTGCAAGACGAAACCATGGTGTCAGCACTGGCGCTGGTGCATCAACGTTTCTCAACCAATACTTTCCCAGCATGGGAATTGGCCCATCCGTTCCGGATGATCGCCCACAACGGCGAAATTAATACCATGCAAGGTAACGTCAATTGGATGGCAGCGCGCCATGCTGCTATGCGATCTGAATTAATTGGTGAAGATCTGGAAAAAGTCTGGCCACTGATTGCCGAAGACCAGTCAGACTCAGCCGCGTTTGATAATGCGCTTGAGCTTTTGGTTGCAGGCGGCTACTCCTTGCCACACGCCATGATGATGCTGATTCCAGAAGCCTGGAGCAGCAATACACTGATGGATGAAGAGCGTCGCGCATTCTACGAATACCACGCTGCCCTGATGGAGCCATGGGATGGCCCCGCGGCCGTTGCCTTTACGGATGGCCGCATGATAGGCGCTACGCTTGATCGCAACGGTCTGCGCCCTGCACGTTATCTGGTGACGGATGACGACCACGTGATGATGGCGTCTGAAATGGGCGTGCTGACATTCCCGCAAGAAAAAATCGTCAAGAAATGGCGTTTGCAGCCAGGCAAGATGTTGCTGATCGACATGGAGCAAGGCCGCATCATTGATGATGCCGAAGTCAAACAGCAGCTGGCACAAGCCAAGCCTTACAAGGAATGGATCGAAAGATCCCGTTATTTCCTGGGCGATCTGGCAAAAATTGATAACTCAAGTAAAGATGGCACGCTTGAGCTAAACGCCAGTTTGCTTGATCTGCAACAGGCGTTTGGGTACACGCAAGAAGACATCAAATTCATTCTGCAGCCTATGGTTAGCAATGGTGAAGAAGGTGCCGGCTCTATGGGTAATGATAGTGCCCTGCCCGTGCTTTCAAGCAAGCCCAAGGTGATTTACAACTACTTCAAGCAACTGTTTGCGCAAGTGACCAATCCGCCGATAGACCCGATTCGTGAAGAGTTGGTGATGTCGCTGGTGACGTTCATTGGTCCTAAGCCTAACTTGCTAGGCATCAACGAAACCAATCCGCCCATTCGCCTTGAAGCTAGCCAGCCAGTTTTAACGCTGGATGAACTTGAGCAATTGAAAGCGATTGATACCCTGACCCAAGGCCGTTATCGCGCGCTCACGCTTGATATTACCTATCCATTTGCGCAAGGTAAGCAAGGTATGGCTGCCGCTGTTGAGGCAATCAACAAGGCCGCGTCTGATGCAGTGCATAACGGTTTTAACCTGCTGATTTTGTCAGATAGAAATGTCAGTGCTGACCGTATTGCTATCCCTGCGCTGTTGGCCTGTTCTGCCACGCACCAATCATTGGTGCGTGCTGGTTTACGCACAAGTACTGGCTTGGTGGTTGATACTGGCTCTGCGCGTGAAGTGCATCACTTTGCCTTGCTCGGTGGCTATGGCGCTGAGGCAATCTGCCCATGGCTGGCTTTCCAGACCATAGAACAAATGTCGATTGAAGCCAAGACCGATGTTTACGAAGGCTACAAGAAGTTTGTAAAAGCCATTGGTAAAGGTTTGCACAAGGTCATGTCGAAGATGGGTATTTCTACCTATCAATCGTATTGTGGTGGCCAGATTTTTGAGGCGATTGGTCTTAACAGCGCCTTCATTGAGAAATACTTTACAGGCACGACATCGAGTATCGAAGGCATAGGCTTGAACGAAGTGTCTGAAGAAAGCCTGCGTTTGCACAATTCGGCTTTTGGTAATGACCCTGTATTGACTAACGCACTGGATGCTGGCGGCGAATATGCTTTCCGTGTGCGTGGCGAAGAACATATGTGGACGCCAGATTCCATTGCAAAACTGCAGCATGCAACCCGCACCAACAGTGCCAGCACCTATAAAGAATATGCCAAGCTCATCAATGACCAAACCAAGCGTCATCTGACTTTGCGCGGTTTGTTTGAAATCAAGGCAGCAGGCGCGCCAGTACCCTTGGAAGAAGTTGAGTCCGCTGCAGCGATTGTTAAACGTTTTGCAACTGGCGCAATGTCGCTCGGTTCGATTTCAACTGAAGCGCATGCAACTTTGGCCATTGCCATGAACCGTATCGGTGGCCGCTCAAATACTGGTGAAGGTGGAGAAGATCCAAAACGCTTCATCCCTGTGACCAAAGATACGACCATGGCCGATGTCATCGGTAAGTCGAATATTGAAAAAGATATACACCTGAAATCTGGCGATTCCATGCGCTCCAGCATCAAGCAAGTGGCTTCTGGCCGCTTTGGTGTTACAGCGGAATATCTAGCGAATGCTGACCAGATCCAGATCAAGATGGCACAGGGTGCCAAGCCAGGTGAAGGTGGTCAATTACCTGGCCATAAGGTTAGTGCATATATTGCGCAGTTACGTTTCTCTGTGCCTGGTGTAGGCTTGATTTCCCCACCGCCGCACCATGATATTTACTCGATTGAAGATCTGGCACAGCTGATTCACGATTTGAAGAACGCCAATCCTAAAGCTTCGATCTCTGTGAAGCTGGTATCTGAAACGGGTATCGGTACTGTTGCGGCAGGTGTTGCCAAGGCCAAGTCTGACCATATTGTGGTTGCAGGCCATGACGGCGGTACAGGTGCATCGCCTATATCTTCAGTTAAACATGCGGGCACACCGTGGGAACTTGGTTTGGCTGAAACTCAGCAAACGCTGGTACTTAACCAGTTACGCGGCCGTGTGGTCGTGCAGGTTGATGGCCAGATGAAAACAGGTCGCGACGTACTGATTGGTGCCTTGCTTGGTGCAGATGAATTCGGTTTTGCTACCGCTCCGCTGGTGGTTGAGGGCTGTATCATGATGCGCAAATGCCATCTGAACACCTGTCCTGTCGGTGTGGCTACACAAGACCCGGTGCTCCGCCAGAAATTTACTGGTCAGCCAGAGCATGTGGTGAACTACTTCTTCTTCGTTGCTGAAGAGGTTCGTGAATTGATGGCGTCTATCGGCATCCGTAAGTTTGATGACTTGATTGGCCGCGCAGATCTGCTCGATATGCGCGCTGGTATCGACCACTGGAAAGCCAGCGGCCTTGATTTCACCAAGATATTCCACCAGCCTAAAGTTGGCGCAGATGTTTCTCGCCGCAATAATGACCAGCAGGATCATGGCCTAGTAAAAGCACTGGATAACAAGCTGATCGCCGAGGCAAAACCTGCGTTGGAAAGCGGCGAAAAAGTAGTGATTGAAAGCCAGATCGTTAATACAAACCGTACTGTCGGCACAATGCTTTCTAACCAGATCGCCAGCCGTTATGGCCGTACAGGTTTGCCGAACGATACGATTACCGTGAAGCTCACAGGGACTGCAGGCCAGAGTTTTGCTGCGTTCCTTACACAAGGTATTACTTTTGAGCTAACAGGCGAAGGTAATGATTATGTGGGCAAAGGCTTGTGCGGTGGCCGTATCGTGATCAAGCCACCCAAAACATTCCGCGGCGTGTCCAATGAAAATATCATTGTGGGTAATACCGTGATGTATGGCGCAACCTCTGGCTACAGCTTCTTTAGCGGTGTGGCTGGTGAGCGTTTCTGCGTGCGTAACTCTGGCGCTTTCGCTGTGGTTGAAGGCGTGGGTAACCATGGTTGTGAATACATGACGGGCGGCACAGTCGTTGTGTTGGGTGAAACAGGCCTCAATTTTGCGGCAGGTATGTCTGGTGGAGTCGCTTATGTCTATGACGAAGATGGCATGTTCGCCAAGCGTTGCAACATGAGCATGGTCAGCCTTGAGAAGGTTGAAGCGGCTGAGAGTGTTTCCGTCAATGCGGCACAACACTTGAACCAGCCAGATGAAGTGACTCTCAAGACTTTGATTGAACAACATGCAGAATATACAGGCAGCACACGGGCTCAGCAGATTCTTGCTGACTGGGTTGCCTATCGCGCCAAATTCGTGAAGGTGATGCCAAACGAATACAAGCGCGCGCTGACAGAAATGGCTGCGGCTGCTAGCAAGCAAGCCGCCTAAAGGAAAATTGAAACATGGGTAAAGTAACGGGGTTTTTAGAGTACGAACGTCTGTCTGAGGCTAATCTGCCTGTTCCGGATCGCGTTAAAAACTACAAAGAGTTTGTATTACATCTGTCTGATGATCAGGCCAAAGCGCAAGGTGCGCGCTGTATGGACTGCGGTATTCCGTTTTGCACCACTGGCTGTCCTATAAACAACATCATTCCTGACTGGAATGATCTGGTGTATCAGCAGGATTGGCGTGCTGCGATTGATGTACTGCATTCTACCAATAATTTTCCTGAATTCACTGGCCGTATCTGCCCAGCACCTTGTGAAGCAGCCTGTACCCTGAACATCAATAATGATGCGGTCGGTATCAAATCCATCGAGCATGCGATTATCGACAAAGCATGGGAAAACAACTGGGTAACACCACAACCACCTGTAAAGAAAACGGGTAAAAAAGTCGCCGTTGTGGGTTCTGGCCCTGCTGGTTTGGCTGCT
Source organism: Methyloradius sp. (assembly GCA_035460505.1). Lineage (GTDB taxonomy): Bacteria > Pseudomonadota > Gammaproteobacteria > Burkholderiales > Methylophilaceae > Methyloradius. The sequence goes on from DATHWP010000083.1 coordinate 24,528, forward strand.
GCACAGCAATTGGCACGTGCTGGTCATAATGTGGTTGTACTGGAAAAAGAAAGCCGCATTGGTGGTTTGTTGCGTTACGGCATCCCTGATTTCAAGATGGAAAAAAGCCATATCGACCGCCGCATGGAGCAGATGAAAGCCGAAGGGGTTGAGTTCCGTACTGATCACCATGTAGGCGTTAACGTGATTGCTGAAGATTTAGTGCTTGAGTACGATGCAGTGATTCTCGCTGGCGGTGCTGAATATCCACGTGATTTACCTGCAAAGGGTCGCGAACTGGATGGCGTTCATTTCGCCATGGATTTCCTCACGCCACAAAACAAAGTGGTTGCTGGCGATAGCGTTGAAAACCAGATCATGGCGACCAGCAAACATGTTGTGGTCATTGGTGGTGGTGATACAGGTTCAGACTGCGTAGGTACCTCTAACCGTCACGGTGCACTATCCATTACTCAATTCGAGCTGATGCCACAACCACCAGAAAAAGAAGACAAAAATCTGGTATGGCCTAACTGGCCACTCAAAATGCGCACCTCCAGTTCACATGAAGAAGGCGCCAATCGTGATTGGTCTATCACCACCAAGGAATTGATCGGCGAAAACGGTAAAGTGACCGCGCTGAAAGGTGCCAAAGTCGAGTGGAAAGACGGCAAAATGATCGAAATTCCAGGTTCGGAATTTACGATTCCCGCTGATTTAGTGTTATTGGCGATGGGCTTTGTTAGCCCTGTGCAAAAAGTGCTGGATGCGTTCGGCGTAGAAAAAGACAACCGAGGTAATGCCAAAGCAACCACCGATGGCGAAGGCTGCTATACCACGAGCAAAGCAAAGGTATTTGCCGCAGGCGATATGCGCCGTGGTCAATCATTGGTTGTCTGGGCGATTCGCGAAGGCCGCCAGTGCGCGCGCGCTGTTGATGAATTCCTCATGGGTTCTTCCACACTGCCACGCTAACTAGCTCAACAGCTTGAAATGATGGGGATACATTTTGTATCCCCAAATTTTTTATAAGACCAAATTCATGTCTCAACTCAAGAACGATACTTTCTTAAAAGCGCTAATGCGCCAGCCAACCGACCATACCCCCGTGTGGATGATGCGTCAGGCAGGTCGTTATCTGCCAGAGTATCGTGCCAGCCGCAAAACTGCAGGCAGTTTTCTTGACCTGTGCAAAAACCCGAATTTTGCCACCGAAGTCACTATGCAGCCGCTGGATCGTTATCCGCTAGATGCTGCTATTTTGTTCTCCGATATTCTCACCGTGCCAGATGCCATGGGTCTGGGCTTGTATTTTGAAGAAGGCGAAGGCCCCAAGTTTGAGCGTACGCTGCGTGATGAGGCCGATATCCTCAAGCTCGCCATACCCGAGATGAGTAGCCTGCAATACGTATTTGATGCAGTCAGCCAGATTCGCAAGACCATAGACGGACGCGTGCCGCTGATCGGTTTCTCAGGCAGCCCTTGGACGCTGGCAACTTATATGGTGGAAGGCAAAGGCGGCACTGATTTCCTCACCATCAAGAAAATGGCCTACGCACGTCCAGACTTGCTGCACCGTATTTTGGACATTACCGCTCAAACAGTCACCCAGTACCTCAATGCCCAAATCGCCGCTGGTGCACAAGCCGTGATGATTTTTGATTCATGGGGTGGTGCACTTTCGCACAATGGCTACACCGAGTTTTCGCTCAACTACATGCAAAAAATCGTTAATGGCCTTACCCGTGAAGCCAATGATGGTAGTTTGGTTCCCCGCATTGTATTCACCAAAGGCGGCGCACTTTGGCTTGAAGCGCAAGCTGAGATTGGCGCAGATGCACTAGGCCTGGATTGGACCATCGACATCGCCCAAGCCCGCAAGCGCGTGGGTAATCAAGTTGCCCTGCAAGGCAATATGGACCCAGCCATTCTGCTCAGCACGCCAGAAGCCATTGAGAAAGAAGTTGCCAGCATCCTTGCTAGCTATGGTCATGGTAACGGCCATGTGTTTAATCTGGGGCATGGCATTACGCAATTTACTCCACCTGAAAATGCGGCCGCGATGATTGAAGCGGTACGTTCAATGAGTCCTAAATATCACAAGTAATAGTTATTACGAATATCAAAGCGTTTCTCTTGAACGCATTCAACATGTTTAGAGCTGAGAAACATGGGTTCTGGCATGCGACCAGATCCATAATAAGTACCATTCAAGTCAAAAGTCACTAAAATCAGGTGTGGGTTGGTAGCCAATCTGGAGCAACTGCCATAAGCTGCCATAAGTGATATTGCAATCAACGCGCCCAATTAAAGTCTGCTATATTCTTTGATGAATCGGAATGCGTGACATTTCAGTCTGCACGAATTAAGCCTCTGCCCTCTATCCATGAATTTGCAATTTTAGGACACTAATAATTTTGGTATTCAACGCAGTGAAGTCTTATCAGACAACTTCCAGCTCAATTCGCGCACTCTCTGTTCGTTTGCTGATTCTTTTTTTGGGGATGCTACTTTTAGCCGGCCAGACATCAGCTACCGAGACACCCAAAATTGTTCAATCAGCAAGTGAGTATGATTACCCACCCTTCTCAGAAGTTGACAAGAAAAATCAGGCTGATGGGTTTTCAGTGGAGTTGCTGCAGGCTGCACTCCATCACGTAGGCCGTGATGTCAATTTTAAAGTCTCAGCATGGTCTGAATTAAAAGAAGATCTTGAGCATGGGAGGCTTCAGGTACTTCCAGTCGTGGCGCGTACTACCGAACGCCAAAAAATATTTGATTTTACTTTTCCATACATGAGCCTGCACGGCACTATCGTGACGCGCAAAGAAGATGAATCGATCAAACAATTATCTGATCTAGAGGGTAAGACTATTGTCGTCATGCAATCGGATAGTGCTGAAGACTACGTTAAAGAACATAGGTTAAGCACAAACATTGTCACTACCAAATCCGTTGAAATAGCTTTGAAAGGACTGAGTGAGGGCAAATACGATGCAATGATTGTTCAAAAGCTCGTTGCGGAGAATCTAATTAGCAAGCTTGCTTTGAACAATCTAAAAACGGTTGGTCAACCAATAGAGCATTTCCAGGACCTGTGTTTTGCAGTCCATAAAGGAGACGATGAATTACTCGCAGAATTAAACGAAGGCCTGTCTCTAACTATCTCCGATGGAACCTTCGAAAGGTTGCGCGAAAAGTGGTTCATGCCTTCTCAGGATGATCATTGGACACGGATCCTGGAGTTTCTGGGAATTTTTGTAGGCACGCTTTTAATTGCGTGGCTTGCTGCAAGTCTCTGGCAGCGCTCACTTGTTGCCAAAGTGAAATCGCGGACACACGAGCTTTCGATATCAAACCAACTGCAAAGAGAAGAAATTCAATTAAGAAAGCGAACAGAAAGCTTATTAAGAGAAAGTGAATCACTTTTCCATGCTGTTTTTGACAATGCAACCGTAGGGATCGCACAAATATCAGTTGATGGCCAGTTTCTGCAAGTCAACCAGGAGTTTTGCCGAATCACTGGGCGTTCACGCCAAGAAATACTGTCGAGTCATTCAATATCTGTCCAAGATTTTATTGTCCCCGATTTTGGCAGCCATCCCATATCAGCGAATGATGATTACGCAATTGAAAAACAATATGTACGTAAGAATGAGGAAATTATATGGATATCTCTTTCTGTCTGTTTATTAAAAGATCAGTTTGATAAACCTTTATATTTCATCAGTGCGGTCATGGACATCACCGAAAGAAAAAGTGCCGAAACCGAAATACTTTCGTATGCCTACTATGACCAACTGACTCAGTTACCCAATCGCAGGCTCTTTCAAGACCGTTTGGATTTTGAGTTCAAAAAGGCAGAAAAGCAGTCAAGTCTTGCGGCTTTACTGTTTATCGATCTGGATCACTTTAAAGAAGTTAACGATACCCTAGGGCACGACATGGGGGATTTATTGCTGATAGAAGCGGCAAGACGCATACAGCAGTGTATTCAACCTGGTGACACGCTAGCACGAATCGGTGGTGATGAATTTACCGTGGTTCTGACTGATTGTTATGAGAGTTCGAATATTAAACGTGTAGCGCAAAGCATCATCGATCACCTCTCTGAGCCTTTCATACTTAATGGTAATGCGTCCTTTGTATCAGGAACTATAGGCATAGCGATATATCCCCAAGATGCATCAACCATGACCGACTTAATGCGAAGTGCAGACCAAGCGATGTACGCGGCAAAGAATCTAGGGCGAGGGTGTTATTGCTTTTTTACTGACGAATTACAGAAACAAACACAATTCCGAGCAGGCTTGGAGCGAGATTTACGTGAGGCGCTGGAATTCCGGGAGTTTGAGGTTTATTACCAGCCTATTATAGATTTGCAAACTGGGGACATTCATAAAGCTGAAGCCCTCATACGCTGGAAGCATCCGATTCGTGGGTTTGTTAGCCCTGCGGAGTTTATACCTATCGCCGAAGAAATTGGGCTGATACAAGCCATTGGAAAATTTGTTTTTGTCGAATCCATACAACAACTTAAAAGACTGAAGGAGTCATTTCAGAAAGACTTCCAAATTAGCGTGAATATGTCACCTCTTGAGTTCAGGGTTGAGAATAAAGCCAGTGATTATTGGAAGGATTGTTTACGTGAAGCTGACGTAGCCGGTAGTGGGATCATCATTGAAATCACTGAAGGGCTGCTGATGAACACAGAAGCCAATATCATTGAAAAACTACTATCGTTTCGAGATTCGGGTGTTCAAGTATCAATAGATGATTTTGGCACTGGATATTCATCATTAGCCTATCTTAAGAAATTCAATGTGGATTACCTTAAGATTGATATTTCCTTCGTCCGTAATTTAGTGTTCGATCCAAGAGATTTACATCTTTGTGAGGCCATTGTGCTGATGGCTCATAGGCTAGGCATTAAAGTCGTCGCAGAAGGTGTAGAGACCAAGGAGCAGGAGGAGTTGCTCAAAAAAATTAATTGTGACTATGCACAAGGGTATTTATTTTCAAAGCCAATACCAGCCGTTGAATTCGAAAGATTTTTAGCAAGTCCTCCAGCTCTTAATGCAAGTTAATTTGCATTAAGAGAGCTGAGTCATATCTTTTCGTGTACTTAAGAATGATAGCTAACGGCCAGTAGCGGTCACTCCCCATTGCTAATTCTTGATTGGCATAACTCATGCATATATCTAGTTGGAATCTAGCTTTATTAGTTAAATCTAGCAATTACTGCCGATTTAAAGACATGGCCGTCACAATTTCAGCATATGCAGCCAAGCTTCCATTAGGGTATATGGGCTATTGAGAAATCTCTTGGAAATGTTAACTTAACTGCTAACGAATCAGAAAAGTAAAAGACGAAACATGAAAAAATTTATTACGGGTATTTTTGTATCAATAGTAATGTTTACTGCAGCCTCGGCGAATGCAACTACTGAAAACTACGGCACTTTGCTGGCTGGTACCTATCAGCCTTCAGCGAGCTTTGCATCTCTATCTGCCACAGGCAGCGGTAACGTTTATACATTCACACTGACTGGCTTGAACTTAGACAGCTTGTTTACCAACGGCGCATTTATTGGATCAATCGCAGTAGATACCAATCCAGATTTAAAGCTCACTGGTAAAAATCACGACACTGTAAGTATCAGCAGCGTCACTGGCGGTGCAACAGTGGGTACGGGAAATGGCAAAGGACCTGGTGGTAACTGGGATTTCCAATTCGATTTGGGTAATAGTGGAGTAAGCCGTTTAACTTCCGGTGAATCTGTTTCATGGACAGCGACTTTCTCAAAACCTGTGACGTTTGCCGATGTGGGTTTTGCTTTGCATGTACAAGGATTAACCCCTGCTGAAGGCGGTAGCGCTTGGTATGTTGCAGGCTCACCAATAACAGCCGCTGTACCTGAACCAAGCACCTATCTCATGCTACTTGCTGGCTTAGGCATCATTGGTTTTGTGAGCAAACGTCGTTTGTCATAACTAAGCTATCCGAATAGCATGCAAGTTACAAAAGCCGACTGATGTCAGCTTTGTCATTTCTTTTTATGAACGACTGCAATGGATCGAAAGCCGCCCTCGTTGCTGAAATAACAAGTTATTTCGAACGCGCCGCTCTCAACCGCAACGCATTAGAAATAACAGATACTGAACTCAGGCTCATCGCAATAGACGCGATCATGGGGGATAACAGCCATCCAGTGAATGGGAACAGTACGCCAGCGGCCAATGGCACGCCGAGCGAGTTATAGACGAACGCAAAGCCCAAGTTCTGTTTCATATTCGCGATGGTTTCCTGAGAGATAATTCTGGCCTGAGCGATACCTCGCAAATCGCCTTTCACTAAAGTCACCTGAGCACTATTCATTGCGACATCGGTGCCAGTGCCCATTGCTATGCCTACGTCTGCTTTGGCTAGCGCGGGCGCGTCGTTAATACCGTCTCCAGCCATGGCGACGATACGGCCTTCACGCTGTAATTTCTCTACCAGTGCGAGTTTGTCGGCGGGTTTCACTTCGCCATACACTTCAGTGATGCCTAGCTTTGCGGCGACTGCTTGCGCAGTGGTCAGGCCATCACCCGTCGCCATGATCACGCGAATGTTGGATACCTTGAGGCTTGCTAGCGCTTCTAAGGTGCTGGCTTTGATGGGGTCAGATACTGACAACAAGCCCACCAGTTGGCTGTTGACGGCCAGGTACATCACACTCGCGCCTTGGGTACGCAAGGCTTCGGCTTGCGACTTGAGTGCATCAACGGATACGCCCAGCTGGCTCATTAATGCAGTGTTCCCCAGTGCCAACAGCTTGTCGCCTACCCTGCCACGAACACCGATGCCAGTGATTGAATCAAATCCATCAGCTTTTTCAAGTACTAGCTCACGTTCGCGTGCCGCGCTGACGATGGCATCAGCCAATGGATGCTCGCTACCTTGGTCAAGACTTGCAGCTAGGCGCAATATGTCATCTTCGCTATGCCCCAACACTGCAACGGCACGGTCGAATCGTGGCTTGCCTTCTGTGAGCGTGCCAGTTTTATCGACAATCAATGTATCGACCTTGCGGAAATTCTCAATGGCAGCAGCATCGCGAAATAGTATGCCTTGCGTCGCCGCTTTGCCCGTGGCAACCATGATAGACATAGGTGTCGCTAGGCCAAGTGCACAAGGGCAGGCGATAATGAGTACGGCAACCGCATTGATCAAACCATAGACCCAGCTTGGTTCTGGCCCGAATAGCCCCCAAACGATGAATGTCAGTAAAGCGATACTGACCACAGTAATGACGAAGTATCCAGCGACCTGATCAGCCATGCGCTGCATTGGCGCCTTAGAGCGTTGTGCCTGCACGACCATTTGTACGATATTTGCCAATACTGTCTGTGAGCCAACATGCTCAGAACGCATGACCATTGCGCCATTGGTATTTAGCGTCGCGCCGATTAGTTTGTCACCTATACGCTTGCTGACGGGCAACGGCTCACCAGTCAACATCGATTCATCAACCGCACTACCACCTTCAATCACCACACCATCGACAGGAACCTTCTCTCCTGGACGAACCCGCAGGCTGTCACCCACATGAACGTGGGTGAGGGGAACATCCTTCTCAGAGCCGTCACTATTGATGCGGCGTGCAGTCTTTGGAGCAAGGCCAAGCAAAGATTTGATAGCCGCTGAGGTTTGCGAACGGGCTTTGAGTTCGAGAATCTGCCCCAGCAGCGTTAACGAAATAATGACGGCTACTGCTTCAAAGTAGACTGATACGCGCCCCATGGAAATAAATGACGAAGGGAATAGGCCTGGAGCTACTGTGGCAAACACACTGTAAATAAAGGCGGCAGAAGTTCCTAATCCGATAAGTGTCCACATATTGGGGCTGTGATGGCGTACCGATTGCACAGCGCGCTCGAAAAAAGGCCAGCCAGCCCAGAAGATAATAGGCGTTGTGAGTACAAGCTCAATCCAGCTTTGCGTAGCCATAGCGAACCATTGCAATTGGTGACCAGCCATTGCGAGTACGAATACGGCAAGCGTCAAAGGTAGCGTCCAGATAAAACGCTTTTTGAAGTCCAACAGTTCTGGGTTCTCCCCATCATCCAGCGCAGGCATCTCTGGCTCCAGTGCCATGCCACATTTAGGGCAGGTCCCTGGCTTGTCCTGCTTTATCTCGGGATGCATGGGGCAAGTGTAGATAGTGCCAGCGACTACTGGTTCGTTGACTTCGTGTTTGGGGATACTCGAGGCTGATACTTGGGTATGGTACTTAGCTGGATTGGCCGCGAACTTTGCTTTACAGCCTGCGCTGCAGAAATACACCGAGATGCCCTCATGCTGCAATACATGCGGTGATTGTTCAGTCACCGTCATTCCGCAGACGGGATCTTTCAACGGTAGTACATCTTCTGCTGCCCTCGCCATTGGTGGATGGGCGCTGCAGCATGAGTGTGTATCGCTGGGTTCAGTTTTGTTCATAGCACTCCGACCTTTTTGGGAATGGTCAATGTTCAGCATGCATCAAATGAAGAGATTCTACTAGTCAAGCAATCTATAAGTGATGGCTACAAAAATGAACGTCATTAAAGCTATCAGGCAAACTGTTAAGAATATTTCAAGCGTCAATCCCTCTTTCCAACCCGAGTTTTCATGCTCAGCTTTACCCTGATTGTTAGGTAAATGCACTTCAAAATCAGATGAAACGTGAGTCTTATGTATGATTTACTCCTAGTTAACAAGAATCCATCACGCTACTTTAAATAGAACTTCAATTCGTTATTTTGATGTATATCAATCTTGACTGCATTCGGTGGAAAGTTGCCCCTCAAATTTTTATAACATTTATAAACGCTATCTTGCTGATGCCTTTGTCCTACATCAAGACTGTCAAAAGTCCTATAAACACGCACAGTGGGTCTTCTTAAACTAGAACTTCTAATTGAAAAGGAGATTGCTATGAGTCATTCATCATTACTATTGAAAGCACTCGGCGTAGCCGCAGGTTTTCTTATGTTGACCAGTACCGCGTTTGCCAGCGAAGAATTTTACGGTCGCGTAGAAAGCCGCCCTGTTGAAAATGCTGGTATCTGGACGATCAGTGGCCAGCAGGTTGAAGTGACGGATAAAACCAAAATCGAGCTGGATAACGGCCCTTTAGTGGTTGGTTCTTGCGCTGAAGTCGAGCATAAAAAAGGCGTGGTAAAAGAAATTGAAAGTGCCAAGCCCAAGAAATGCGAAAAATAACTAACCGTTAATGCGTTAAATGAAAAAGGGGCTTGAGCCCCTTTTTAATAGCTTTATAGCTAATTTCTCAGCTAGTCAGTAAATTTACCTGCACATCTACAATCAGTTTAGGCATCACAGCAGGCCCAATAAAACTCCCCGAGACTGGCGGTACAGCTTCAGGATTGCGGGCTACTGCGACAGCAATATGATGTATACCAGTGACTTGTCCCGCAGTAGGGTCAAAACCTTTCCAGCCTGTGCCTGGTAAATAAACTTCTGCCCAAGCATGCGTGGTGGCATTGCCTGCTTCAGTTGCTGGGGCATGTAGATAGCCACTCACAAAACGGCTTGCCAAACCTAGACACCGGCACGCTTCAATAAATAAGGTGGCGTAATCGCGGCATGAACCGCTGCCATTATTGATGGTTTGCGCAGGTGTTTGCACACCCGCCTCTTCCCGTATCTGGTAGCGAAACTGGCGGTTAATAGCTTGGTTCAAGCTTGTTAGCAGCGCAAAGGTAGTCAAGTTACCGTTACGCAAGCCGAGTTGTACCAGCCAATTATTCACTGTGTTTTGATCGTTAGTAAATACGGGTTGCTGAAAAGCCGCGAGATCGGCCCAGTCGGCTTCTGGGTAAGCGAATGGGTAATTTACAGCGTAATCTTCAATCAAGAAGTCCAATGGCGCTTCTTCATAATGTTGAATCACTACTTCGCTGGCGATAGTGAGCTTGTTGGTAGGCTGCAGAAAAGTGACGGCCGCCAGCGAGTTATCAAACACATCGCGATACCATTTGATTTTATAAGCGGGCGTGATGTTAAGGAGGGAAGATTCAATACGTAGATCATGTCCTTCTCGCGGGCGTAGCAGTAAATAATGCTGTTGCAGCGTGACTATCGCAGGGAAAGAGTATTCAGTGACGTGCTTGATTCTTAAGCGTTTCATGCCGTAAGTTAATTCGCTTGATCAGGATGGTGCGGTTGCCAGTTGGGTTACCCGCACTTGCATCAGCTCAGGATATAGCGCTGGACCAAACTGGTTAAAGATGGCGACATCGGCAGCATCATGCCCATAAGCCACGGTCACACGGCCACCGCGCGGTTCGGGTTGGGTTGGGTCAAATGTGTACCATTTGCCATTCACATAGGCTTCAAACCAAGCGTGGAAATCCATCGGTTGCAGTTCATGCAAGAAGCCCACCACCATTCGCGCAGGGATACATAAGCCACGACACAGCGCGATGCCTAAATGGGCAAGTTCGCGACATACACCTTCGCGCTGCTGGTTTACTTCCACGGCTGAAAGCTGGAAGTGGGCAGAATCAGGGTTAAAACGAATGTTATCGCGTATCCATTTTTCAATCGCCGCTACTTGGTCATAACCAGGTAAAACATCTGCGACGATTTCCTGCCCAAGATCAATGAATTTATCAGATTCACAATAACGCGATGGCAGTAGATATGTCAGAACGGCATCGGGCAGATTCTGTACATCTTCAAATGGCGCACCAGGCGCGATATCAACGCCATCTGCTGTCAGAATATCTGCCGATGTGCTGATGGAAAACTCGCCCACAGGCGCGATGAGCCGCTGGCAAAGATTACCGTAAGTGTCGGTATATTCCACCACCGGTACGCTGGGTTTTAGCGTGTAAGATTCGCGCGCCACCCATTGATGCACGCCGCTGCGCGGCCGCAACATCAAGGTAAATGCGGTTGGGATGCTGACATTAAAGGTGATATCACATTCAGTACGTAGCCACATGCTCAATCCTTATGTGTATCAATGAATCCTATTTTAGCCTGCTTTAAAGCTCCAGCTTAGTAGTTTTTGTCTGAAGCGGTTTTTAGCACGATAGCATCTATGGTCACCGAAGCTTTGTCATCCATTAGCCATACCTGTCCTTCCTGAATATTGCATTGCAACTGCATATTACGTTGCACCAGTGCAGCCATCGCACGCGTACTTTCTTGCGGCAGATTGATAATGGTGAGATTTTTCAAGCGCTCAAACTGACTGCTATTCTGCGCAAACCACATATCTACAGCGCGACCACCGTAGCAGTACACAATCACTTTATTGGCGCGGCCACAGGCTTTGCGTATCAGTTTCTCGTCTGGCAGGCCTACATCAATCCACAACTCAATCACGCCTGTAAGGTCTTTTTGCCATAGATCCGCTTCATCATCTGCGGTCATCCCTTGACCAAATTCCAGGTACTCATGTGCATGCAGGGCGAAAGCGAGCAGGCGAACCATCATTCGTTCATCAGTCTCTGACGGGTGTTTCGAGAGTGTGAGCGCATGCTCCTGGTAATAATGGCGTTCCATATCTGCGATTTGCAGATTGGCTTTGAATACGGTTGCTTTAATGGCCATAAGTTTCTTTGTGAGTATAAATAAAGGGTTAAGTGGTGCTTAAAATTCTAGTGGATCGACATCCACCGCCCAGCGGATTTTGTTAGCAAGCGGGTGATCCCGTAACTGTGGTACTAGCTGTCGTAACAGATTCTGCATGGCATTCCGCTGGTTTGCTTGCATGAGCAATTGCCCGCGTTCCATGCCTTTCAGTTTTTCCATTTGCGGGCGCAAGGGGTCATAGACCATCACTTCTTCAGTGAGTGTTCTTGCCAGCTCGCTTGCATCGTTGAGGAATTGTTGAACAGGCGCAAACTGGTTGGCCTCTGCCCGCAACAGTGCCATGTAGGCATAGGGTGGGAACTGCGTCATTTCACGTTCTTGCAGCAGGCTCTGTGCATAGGCTGCGTAATCCTGCTCACGCAGCGCATTGAAGAGATTGTGTTCGGGAAAGCTGGTTTGTATCAGTACTTCACCCGGTTTATCTGCACGTCCAGCGCGCCCAGCAACCTGCATGAGCTGGGCAAAAAGACGTTCAGCCGCACGGAAGTCAGGGCTAAACAGTGCGCTGTCCGTATCAATCACGCCGACCAGCGTGAGGTTGGGGAAGTCGTGTCCTTTGGCCAACATTTGCGTGCCGACCAGAATATCCACCTCATCTGCATGCACAGAAGCCAGCATGTCGGTGAGCGCATGCTTACGCCGCGTGCTGTCTCTATCCACCCTCAGAATGCGCGCTTCTGGCATCAGCTTTGCCAATGTTTCTTCCAGCCTTTGAGTGCCATGGCCTGTTGGGTGTAGATCGGCATTGCCGCAACTCGGGCACTGGCGGACGATTTTCTGCTCGTGTCCGCAATGATGGCAACGCAGTCTGCCCTGCCGCAGATGGACCACTAGTCGACTACTACAACGCATGCAAGGCGCTATCCAGTGGCAGGCATTGCACAGCAGCACAGGCGAATAACCGCGGCGGTTGATGAATAGCAGGCTTTGTTCGCCACGTGCTAATCGTTCTTTCATGGCAGTGACCAGCGCTGGTGATAAACCATCGTGCATTTCAGTGCGCGTGGTATCAATGCAGCGAATCAACGGTAGTTGCGCTTTGGAGACCGCACGTTCGTTAAGCGTGAGATGCCCATACTTATTAGTTTTCGCGTTATGCCATGTTTCCAGTGCAGGGGTGGCAGAGCCTAGAATGATAGGGATTTTTCGGCGCTGTGCCCTGACCAAGGCCACGTCACGTGCATGGTAACGCATGCCATCTTGTTGTTTGTACGAGCCGTCGTGCTCTTCATCCACAATAATCACGCGAATATCTGGCAGTGGTGCAAACACTGAAAGTCGTGTGCCGATGACAATTCGAGCTGCGCCTGATTGTGCCAGCCGCCAGTTTTGTAAGCGTTCACTCTCGCTCAGGTTGCTGTGCAGGCTGACTAGTGGGAAATCGGGAAGACGGCTGCGAAAGCGGGACTCCAGTTGCGGCGTCAGGTTGATTTCTGGCACCAGCACCAAGGCTTGGCCTGTATTGTTGGCTAATATGCGCTGCAAAATCTGCATATAGACTTCGGTTTTGCCACTGCCTGTAATGCCATGTAGCAGCCAAGGTTTGAAGCTTTCTGCTTGCGCCGTAATCGCTTGCACAGCCTGTGTTTGTTCTGCATTGAGTTGGGGCGCTGGTACAGCCGAAGTCGATGACTTTTTGATGCCAGCCAATACTTGCTGCGCTTGCACCCAACCAGCTTCAATAAAGCCTTGTATGGGTTTGCGCCATCCCGCGGAGACTTCACTAAAAGCTATTTCGTCGAGTGCACCGTGCTCAAGCAAGGCAGAAAAAACACGTCGTTGCAGTAATTTACGCGCAGGCAGGTTATCAATAGTTTGCGCTTTCCCTGCATCGGTCAGTGAATATAGATATTGCTTACGCGATACCGCAGGTTTGGTTTGCCGCAGCCGCACTGGTAAGGCTGAAAGCAGCGCCTGCCCATAAGGATATTGGTAGTAGTCAGCGCAAAACTTCAGTAAAGCGAAGGTTTCATAATCCAACGGGGTTTCGTCAGCAAAAGCCGAAATAATAGGTTTGAGTTTCTCAATCGGAAAATCGCTCGTATTTGACTTGGCAACCACCACGCCCACCTGTTTGCGTGGGCCAAATGGCACAACAACGCGCTGGCCAACTTCCACAGAAAAACCGCCAGCCAGATAATCGAATAGCCTATCTAGCGGCACATCTAGCGCAACTTTTAAAATATGGGGGTTGGTAGCGGGTGAAGTCATTAAAACTGCTGTCGAATAGGGTTATGAGCCTTAGCGGCCTATGGGTTAGAATATCGTTTTTGTTATATCACGATTGCATCATTCTCTTGAAAGCACATCTTACAGAATTACTCACTCAGGCTGCAAAAAGCCTTGAGTCAGCGCCTACAGATTTAGCCATTCAGCTCGAACGCCCAAAGACTGCCCAACATGGGGATTTTTCTACAAATCTCGCCATGATGCTGGCTAAACCGCTGCGCCAGAACCCGCGCGCGATTGCCGAAAAACTCATTCAAGCCCTGCCTGAATCAGCGCTGGTTGAAAAAGTGGAGATTGCAGGTGCGGGCTTCATCAATTTCTTTCTAAGTGTGCAGGCCAAAAGCACGGTGGTTGCCGAGATTCAGCAGCAAGGCGGCAAGTTTGGTCATAACAAGGCTGGCCACGACAAGGATGACAAGCCCCGTAAAGTACAAGTCGAGTTCGTTTCCGCCAACCCGACAGGCCCTTTGCATGTTGGCCATGGCCGTGGTGCCGCTGTAGGTGATTGTCTTGCACGTTTATTGGATGCTAGCGGCTGGAATGTCACGCGCGAATTTTACTACAACGATGCTGGTGTGCAGATCGACAACCTGACCAAATCAGTACAGGCGCGCTGCCACGGGTTGACCCCAGACGATGCAGGCTGGCCAGAAGATGGCTACCGTGGCGACTATATTGCAGACGTAGCAAACGCTTACTTGGCCAAGCAAACTGTCACTGCGGATGACATTGCGGTTACCGCTACTGGCGATGCTAATGATAGCGAATCTATCCGCCGTTTTGCAGTTGCTTATTTGCGCCATGAGCAAGATCTGGACTTACGCGCATTTCAGATCAAGTTTGATGTGTTCTCGCTTGAATCCGCGCTTTATTCTTCAGGCAAGGTTGAAAAAACCGTGCAAAGTCTTGTTTCTAGCGGTCACACCTATGAACAGGACGGTGCTTTATGGCTGAAAACAACAGATTTCGGTGACGACAAAGATCGCGTCATGCGCAAGACCGATGGTGGTTACACCTATTTTGTACCGGATGTTGCCTATCATTTAGACAAATGGCAGCGCGGTTTTGAGCGTGTAATCAATGAGCAGGGCGCTGATCACCACAGCACCATTACCCGAGTACGTGCTGGTTTGCAGGCGCTGGATATGGCGATACCGCAAGGCTGGCCTGATTATGTATTGCACCAGATGGTCACGGTGATGCGCGGTGGCGAAGAAGTGAAACTATCCAAGCGTGCTGGTAGCTATGTCACCCTGCGAGACCTGATCGACGAAGTTGGCTGTGATGCCACGCGCTACTTCCTTGCCGCTCGTCGGGCTGATTCTCAGCTGATATTCGATATTGACTTGGCTCGCGCACAAACCAACGATAACCCTGTCTATTACATCCAGTATGCGCATGCCAGAATTTGCAGTGTACTGAATCAGTGGGGTGGTGATGTTGCTACGTTAGTGAATGCCGATTTAGCACCGCTTAATACGGTACACGAGGCAGCATTGATGCAGCGCCTAGGTGAATTCCCCGAAGTGGTGGAGACTTCAGCGGCAGAGCTCTCGCCGCACAGCGTTGCCAATTACCTGAAAGATTTAGCCAGCGATTTGCATAGCTATTACAATGCGCAACAGTTCTTGGTGGATGATGAAGCCACCAAGCTGGCGCGTTTAGCGCTGGTGAGTGCAACACAACAAGTATTAAAGAATGGCTTGGATTTGCTTGGCGTAAGCGCACCAAAGGTGATGTGATTGTTAAGCCATCATTATTAAAAGTACGAATTTAAAGAGGAATCACCGTGAGCCGAGACTATAAACCCAGCGCACCTAGAACTAATAATACGAGCAGCAAGGGTAATCCATTCTTTACTGGCCTGCTCGTTGGCCTATTGCTGGGGGTTGGTATTTCTGTGGCCGTAGCGTTGCTGGTAAAAGGCAGCAATAGCCCGTTTGTGTCCAAGGTCACGCCTGGTGCAACGCCTGACTTAACGCTAGAAAAACCTGATACAAGTGCCCTGCCTAAAGAAACTAATAATGGTGCCAGCAACTCCAACAATGGCACTGATAACCCAGATAAGCCGCGTTTTGATTTTTATACGATTCTGCCTGGTAGCGAGACTAAAGTTACCGAGCAGCAAATCAAGCAAAAAGAAGCACAAGATGCGACTGGTCAGATCAAGGAAAGCTATTTCTTGCAGGTAGGGGCTTTTGCGACCGAGCAAGAAGCAGATAATTTGAAGGCTAAGCTGGCGCTCTTAGGCATGGAGGCGATTGTGCAAACAGTGACCATTCCTGATAAAGGTGTGATGCACCGTGTGCGAGTGGGGCCGTTGGCTGATTTGGATCAAATCAACAAGTCACGTACAGAGTTGAGCAAGAATGGCTTTAATACCGACCTGATTAAGGTTCAGAGCAGTACGCCTAACCAGTAATAATAAGCTCGGTGTCGGCGATGACGGAAGCGAATGCGTTGTAATTCAAGTAAGTGTTATTTTGATCAACATTTGACATAAGAAACTAAGGATAAGAAATGATGAAAAAACTTCTCGCGGCCTGCTTGCTGTTGCTCACAAGCCAATTATTGGCAACAAATGCGATGGCTGAACCGCAATCTGGTGTTGAATACAGCCCGGTTCTACAGCTTGTTCCGACTGACGATACCAAGCGTATCGAAGTCACAGAAATCTTTTGGTATGGTTGCCCACATTGCTACGACTTTGAACCTATCGTTTCTGCGTGGGTAAAGAAATTCCCACCAAATGTGTATTTCAAGCGTGTACCAGGTGTGCCGCGCCCTGACTGGGTACCGATGGCTAAAGCCTATTACACGTTGGATGCCCTGAATCTGGTGGATAAGCTGCATGTGCCTTTGTTTGATGCGATTCATAAAACCCGCGAGCTCAAGCCAGCTGATGAAGTTGGTGTCATCGACTGGATTACCAAACAATCGGGTCTTGATCGTAAACGCGTAGAAGACACCTATCGTTCATTCTCTATCAACACCAAAGTCATGAACGCCATGCAAGTATTCCGCGCAACAGGCGCAACAGGCGTGCCGACCTTGCTGATTGATGGTAAATACATTTCTTCAGCCACCATGGCAGGCGGTAACGATGCTTTCATCAAAACTGCGGATTACTTGATAGCCAAGGCTAAGCAAGAAAAAGGCATAAAATAATTCATTATTAGCTAATGGCTAATCACACAAACAAACCCGCTGTGATCGTTGAGAAAAGCTCAACACCACAGCGGGTTTTTATTACTGGCGCATCCAGTGGTATCGGCTTGGCACTGGCGCGTCATTATGCAAAAGCAGGCGCGCAGCTGGGTCTGGTAGCGCGCAGAGCCGAACTGTTAAGCGAACTGGCAGGCGAGTTAGGTGCAAACTGTGAAGTCTATGCAGTCGATGTGCGTGATGCAGAATCGCTAGCCAAGGCAGCACAACAATTCATTCAGCAATTTGGTGTACCTGACATCGTCATTGCCAATGCAGGGGTTAGCCGTGGCACATTGACCGAACACCAGCAAGACATTCCTGCATTCAAGGCCGTGTTTGAGATCAACGTATTGGGCATGGTGCATACCTTTCACCCCTTTATTGCTGACATGCGCGATGCTGGCAAAGGCCAATTGGTTGGGATTGCCAGTGTGGCAGGCATTCGCGGTTTACCGGGTGCTGGGGCTTATAGCGCATCCAAAGCTGCTGTGATCAGTTACCTTGAAAGCCTGCGCGTAGAAATGGCGCCGCATGGGATTGCTGTCACTACCATTGCGCCTGGCTACATCCGCACCCCCATGACCGATATTAATGCTTACAACATGCCATTTTTGATGGATGTCGATATTGCGGCAAAAAAATTCGCACAAGCAATCCAACGTAAACGGCGCTTTGTAGTGATTCCCTGGCAGATGGGCATGATGGCGAGATTGATGCGATTTATACCTCCTATCGTGTGGGATTGGGCAATGAAAAACGCACCTCATAAAGAACGGACTAATTGGGATTGGTTGTAATATAGGTGGCAATCATGAGAAAACTCACCCAACTGAACGCCAGATAACGCATGCATGAAGTCGCCGAGCTGATTGCCTGCGAAGATTGTGATGCCGTTTATCGCAAGCTGACCTTAACGAATGGCGAGATCGCCCGTTGCACGCGCTGTGGTGCGGAGCTAGATCGCAACGCTGACCGCCGGCGTGACCATCTTTTACCACTTACCATGGCTAGCTTCATCATGTTTGTGCTTGCCAATACCTTTCCTATCGTAGAAATGGAGCTACAAGGCTTGCGCAGCGAGACTACCCTGATAGGTGCGGTGTTATCGCTCAGCACAGAAGGCACCTCGCTAGTAGCGCTGTTGGTGCTGGCGACAACGATCCTGTTTCCCCTCATGCAGATGATGATCCTGTTTTATTTGCTCACGCCAGCGCCCCATTCAAAAGGGCGTGCAGGTTTTAGTTTGCTAGTGCGCTTGATGCAGACTTTGCGCCCTTGGGGTATGGTAGAAGTGTTTATGCTGGGTGTGCTGGTGGCGCTAATCAAATTATCGAATATGGCGACCATTATTCCGGGTATCGCTTTGTGGGCATTTTGTGTGTTGACGGTACTACTTACTGTCGTAGTTTCTTTTAATCCACGCTATCTGTGGCAGTTTGAAGAGTCTGAAGCCATTGAACAGGGCGTTCATTGATGCAGGATGTGACTACTGTTAAAACAGCCCACAGCCTAGGCATGGTGGCCTGCCACCAATGTGGCAAACTATGGAAAAATGTACGGCATCATGACCGCTGCGGTCATTGCAATGCAACACTGCATGCCCGTAAGCCAGATAGCATTAACCGAACTTGGGCTTTACTGATTGCAGCGGGCATCATGTATTTACCCGCTAACCTGATGCCCGTGATGATCACCAGGACTTTGCTAGATACGCATCAAGATACTATCCTGAGTGGCGTGATATTTTTCTGGGTTTCGGATGAATGGGGCTTGGCAGCGATAGTGTTTATTGCGAGTTTCTTAGTGCCTTTACTCAAGCTGGTGTCATTAACTTTGCTGGTTGTCATGGCACAAAAAAAGAGTCGCTGGCGTCAGTTGGAACGTGCCAAGCTTTATCGTATGGTTGAGATCATTGGGCGCTGGTCTATGCTGGATGTCTTTGTGGTGTCACTATTGGTAGGTCTGGTACAGATACAAGGGTTTGCCAAAATTACCGCTGGCGTTGGTATCGTGGCTTTTGGAGCGGTGGTCGTGCTTACAATGCTCGCCTCGCTGAGCTTTGACCCTCGCCTGACGTGGGATACAGATGAGCAGAACACTGTTAACAACGATGTGTAAACGAGAGTCGAAGGAACAGAATGAGCGAAGATGATATAAATACTGCAGCCACCGATTTACCCAGCCCTAAGCGCGAGCAGCAGCGCAACTGGTTGCCCTCGCTGGTCTGGATTGTTCCTATTATTGCTGCGCTTGTTGGTATTACGCTGGTGGTTAAAGTGCTGGTTGATCGTGGGCCAGTGGTGACCATCTCATTCCGCACGGCTGAGGGGCTTGAGGCGGGTAATACCAAGGTTAAATATAAAGATGTGGATATTGGGGAAGTGCAGGAAATCACCTTAAGTGAAGACCGTTCCCAGGTATTGGTTAAAGTGCAATTAGCCAAAACGGCTCAAAGTTTTACAGCGGCTGATACCCATTTCTGGGTGGTGCGACCACGATTAGGAGCATCAGGAATCACTGGGCTTGGTACCTTGCTCTCTGGCGCTTACATAGCCGCTGATGCAGGAACCTCAGAGGAAACCACGAAAGAATTCTCTGGTTTAGAGGTACAGCCTATCGTCACACGGGATGCTTCAGGCAAGCAATTTGTGCTGCACGCCAGCGACCTTGGCTCGCTTGATATAGGCTCGCCGGTATTTTATCGCCGCATCAAAGTCGGGCAGGTAGCCGCTTATGATCTTGATGAAGATGGCAAAGGTGTGAGTTTGCGCATATTCATTGATAAGCCCTATGACAAATATGTGGGCATGAATACACGGTTCTGGCACGCCAGCGGGTTTGATGTGCAAGTCGATTCGAGTGGTTTTAAGCTCAATACGCAATCACTCGCCACGGTGATTTTGGGCGGCCTTGCATTCCAGTCAGTGGATGATGAACCTGGCCCTGTGGCTAAAGAAAATACTACTTTTCTGCTAGCACAAGATCAAACCCAGGCGTTTAGAGAGGCCGATGGCGAATCACAAACCATGGTGCTCTACTTTAAACAGTCTGTGCGTGGCCTTGCACCAGGTGCGGCTGTGGATTTTCGTGGTGTTGTGCTAGGCGAAGTTAAATCGGTCGGTGTGCAATACGACCCTGAACACCATGAATTTGAAATGCCTGTGGTCATTGAAATTTACCCTGAACGGCTGGGCAGGAAATTTGTTGAGAATGAGCGTAAGTCCTCTGAGAGCATGCAACAGCGCGTGCAGCTGATGGTGAGCCGTGGCTTGCGTGCGCAATTACGCACGGGCAGCTTGCTGACAGGTAAGCTGTATGTGGCGGTTGATTTTTTCCCACAAGCGCCTAAAGTTGTCATAGGCTCAGGCCTGCCAGTTGAATTACCCACTATCCCCAACAGTCTGGACGAATTGCAAACCCAGATATCCGCCATTGCGGGCAATCTGAGCAAAGTGCAATTTGACCAGATTGGCCGTGATCTGCAGAAAACGCTGGCGACGATGAACAAGACACTCAGCAGTGTAGAAGTGTTAGTAAAAAGCCTGAATAACGATGTTGCGCCAGAAGTGACTGCTGCGATGAAAGATGTACGCAAAACCTTGAACAATGCAGATCGTACACTCTCTGAAGATGCCCCTTTGCAGCAAGACTTGCGTCAAACGTTGCAAGAGTTATCGCGTGCCGCAGCCTCTTTAAAAATATTGACGGATTATCTTGAACAACATCCTGAATCACTGATTCGCGGTAAAGCGCTGGATAAGTAATCAGCAAAATTTGAAATAGGAAAAGCCCAATGAAATTTGTTAAATGGATGCTCACAGGTTTTGCCACGATTGCCCTGCTGGCCAGTTGTGCCACTAATGTAGCAACGCGTTTTTACACACTCAGTACACCAGTTAAAAGTACGCAGCCAGCCGCTAAAACCACAGCAATCAGTATTGAGGTATTACCAGTTAGCGTGCCAGAACGCCTCAAGCGCCCGCAGTTAGTCATCAGCACGCAAGGCACACAGCTGAAAATCCTGGAGCAAGACCGCTGGGTATCATCTTTTAATGATGAACTACGTGATGTTTTTGCCAGTGGTATCGCTGCCCAAGTGGGCGCTGTGGATGTCGCACGTGGCGGCCGAATCCCTAATCAACCGATATATCGCATCGCCATTACCTTGCGCCAGCTTGATGCCGCACCAGGCGATAAGATACAGGCTAATTTTGGCTGGACAATCACTCGCCTAGATACTGGTTCAGTGGTGAGTAAAGATACTGTGATTTCTTGTCAGTTAACCATCACCAAACCAGTTGGCAGCAGTATTGATGCCGTGGTGCAAGGTATGCAAGCCGCTGTGACAGAGGTTGTGACAGCGATTTCAGCAAATGTCACTAGCTTGAATGTGAGTAATGCTGCAGAGTGCGGTGCTAATTTGTAGAAGCTGCATATACCGTGTTCAAATAAAAAAAGGCTAACTCACACAGTTAGCCTTTTTGTATTTTTAGAACGTCAATTAACGCGCAATCGGCTTATATCGAATGCGTTTAGGCTTCGCCCCTTCTTCACCCAAGCGCTTCTTCTTATCCGCTTCATATTCCTGGTAGTTACCATTGAAGAAGGTCCAATGTGATTCGCCTTCCGCTGCCAGAATATGTGTGGCGATACGGTCAAGAAACCAGCGGTCATGCGAGATGACCAGCACGCAGCCAGCGAATTCCAGCAGGGCATCTTCCAGCGCGCGCAGGGTTTCTACATCCAGGTCGTTTGATGGCTCATCCAGCAACAATACATTGCCGCCAGAAATCAGGGTTTTCGCCAGATGCAGGCGTCCGCGTTCACCGCCTGAGAGGTTGGCCACCGTTTTTTGCTGGTCGCCGCCCTTGAAGTTGAAGCGCCCAATATAAGCGCGTGAAGGCGTTTCATAGCGGCCAACGGTGAGAATATCTGATCCACCAGAGATTTCGTCAAACACGGTTTTAGTGCCATCCAGCGAGTCACGGCTTTGGTCAACATAAGCCAGCTTGACCGTGCTGCCGATACTCACTTCACCCGTGTCTGGCTGTTCCTTACCTGTAATCAGTTTGAATAACGTTGATTTACCTGCGCCGTTAGGGCCAATCACACCCACAATCGCACCAGGCGGAATGCTGAAATTCAAGTCATCAATCAGCAGGCGGTCGTTAAACGCTTTGCTCACGCCCTTGAATTCAATCACCTGGTCGCCAAGCCGCTCGCCAGCGGGGATGAAGATTTCCTGGGTTTCGTTGCGCTTTTGATATTCTGCACTCGCAAGCTCTTCATAGCGGGCGATACGCGCTTTGCTCTTGGCTTGGCGTGCTTTAGGGTTCTGGCGTACCCATTCCAGCTCGGTATTCAGTGCTTTGCGGCGGGCAGATTCCTGCGATTCTTCCTGTTTCAGCCGTTCCTGCTTTTGATCCAGCCAGCTGGAGTAATTGCCTTTCCAAGGTATGCCATGTCCACGATCCAGCTCCAGTATCCATTCCGCCGCGTTATCGAGGAAGTATCTATCGTGGGTCACTGCGACCACAGTGCCAGGGAAGCGCACTAAGTATTGTTCCAGCCATTCGACTGATTCGGCATCCAGATGGTTGGTTGGCTCGTCTAGCAACAACATATCAGGCTTGGACAGCAGCAATTTGCACAAGGCGACACGCCGTTTTTCACCACCAGACAATGGGCCGATCTTGGCATCCCAGGCTGGCAACCTCAGTGCGTCAGCAGCGATTTCAAGCTGGTGTTCAATATCAGAGCCGCTTGCAGCAATAATGTTCTCGTATTTGGCCTGCTCATCTGCCAGCTTTTCGAAGTCGGCATCAGGTTCCGCATAAGCAGCATAGACTTCTTCCAGTTTTTTCTTGGCCTCCATCACTTCGCCCATGGCAGACTCCACTTCTTCGCGCACGGTTTTTTCAGCATCCAGATGCGGCTCTTGCTCCAGATAGCCAATGGAAATATTAGGCTGGTGCTGCACTTCGCCCTCAAACTCTTTATCTGCGCCTGCCATAATCTTGAGCACAGTGGACTTACCTGAACCATTCAAACCAAGCAGACCTATCTTGGCGCCAGGGAAGAAGGAGAGTGAAATATCCTTAATGATTTGCCGCTTGGGCGGGACGATTTTGCTCACGCGGAGCATAGACATTACATATTGAGCCATGGAAAGCGCCGATTGATTTAAAGCCAGAAGCTTACTTCAACGATCAGATTTTGGGTATCTGTTTAGATCTGGTTTTATAAAAAACATCGGGCGCACTAGGCGCCCGATGTTTTATTTGTAACTAATTACTTGGAAAGCATTAGTTACCTGTAGTTGTACCTTTACTTCTCACCCAAGCGATCACTTTTAATACATCGTCAGGGCTTAAGCCATTGTCTGGGTCGCTAGGGTCCATCAAGCCTTTGCCTTTTGCACCCATACCGCCGTTAGTACCGTGCCAGATGGTTTCGAACATACCTTTGTTGGTAGCATCTTTAGCATAGTGGAAATCAGGGCCATGCAAGCTAGGGCCTACCTGGCCTTGTGCATCGGCACCATGGCACTGTGTGCATGAGTACAGTTGGAAAATCTTGTTGCCACGTTTAATGGCAGCGTCATCACCAATGTAAGGATTTTTACCTGTAGCCAAAAATTCTTTGGCTTGTGGGGTATCAAATTGGTCTGCGCTGATGGCAATTGGTGCGCCACTTTGCGTATCAACTAGGCTGATCTGGCCATCAGCAAAAGCGTTTGAACCACATACACCTAGTATCAGTGTTGTTAAAAAAGCAGATTTCATAAAGTTAGTCATCACAGCACCCGTTCATAGAAAATTAAAAATATTCAAAGCTCAATTTCGACCATATTATATTGTAACAATTCATTAACGTATGATTTACGTTTTGGATTACTCAACAGTGACAGATTTCGCTAAATTTCTTGGTTTATCTACATCTGTACCTTTTAAAAGCGCGGCATGATAAGCCAAAAGCTGTACTGGTATGGTGTGCAGTATAGGCGAGAGTATGCCTACATGGCGAGGAGTGCGAATCACATGCACCCCTTCACTCTCGGTAAAGTGGCTATCTGCATCGGCAAACACAAACAGCTCACCGCCTCGTGCACGCACTTCTTGCATGTTGGATTTTACTTTTTCAAGTAAAGCATCGTTCGGTGCAATCACGACCACAGGCATATTTTCATCCACTAAGGCTAATGGCCCATGTTTAAGCTCACCGGCTGGGTAAGCCTCGGCATGAATGTAGGAGATTTCTTTAAGCTTCAATGCGCCTTCTAGCGCGATTGGGTAATGCATGCCCCGCCCTAAAAACAGCGCATGCTGTTTATTGGCAAACGCTTTTGCCCATTCGCTGATTTGCGGCTCAAGGTTAAGCGCATGTTGAATGCTGCCTGGTAAACGGCGCAATTCATCAAGGTAAACCTGCTCTTGTGCTGGGCTAAGCAGGGCGCGCTGTTTGGCGAGCGTGGCTGCCAAGGTGAATAGGGCAATCAACTGCGTGGTGAATGCCTTGGTTGAAGCTACGCCGATTTCAGCACCAGCGCGTGTATAAAGCACCAGTTTGGATGCGCGCGGAATGGCGCTTTCCTGCACATTGCAAATAGCTAATGTGAGCGTTTGACCCAGCGATTTAGCATGCTTCAGCGCTTCCATCGTATCCAGCGTTTCACCAGATTGTGAAATGGTCACGATGAGCTGCTTGGGGTTAGGCACAGATTTTCGATAACGATATTCGCTGGCGATTTCAACATTTACTGGGATCTCTGCCAGACTTTCCAGCCAGTATTTGGCGGTTAGGCCTGCGTAATAGCTGGTACCAGCGGCGAGTATTAGCACGCTATCTACCTGGTCAAACACAGCTTCGGCGCCATCTCCAAACAGGGCTGGGCTGAAACGGTTGTCATCAATAATGGCTTCTATCGTGTCTGTGACTGCGCGCGGTTGCTCGTGGATTTCTTTCTGCATGAAATGCGAGTAAGGGCCGAGCTCCATTGAGGCCAGTGATACATCACTTTTATGTACTTGGCGGGTAGCGACTAGGCCATCACGGTCAAATATAGTTACGCCCTCGCGCTTGATCTCCGCCACATCGCCGTCTTCGAGATAAATCACGTTGCGGGTGACAGAAAGTACTGCCGATACGTCCGATGCAATAAAGTTTTCACCCTCACCCAAGCCTATCAGCAAAGGGCAACCCAAACGCGCACATACCATATAGTCAGGCGTTTTGACTGAAATGACGCTGATGGCAAAAGCGCCTGTGAGCTCGGCCACCGCGCTTTTAACTGCAGCCAATAAGTCTTTGCCTTGCGCGGTGTAATAGTGGATGAGGTGGGCGATGACTTCAGTATCGGTTTGTGATTCAAATACGTAACCCAGTAATTTGAGGCGGGTACGTTGTTCATCGTGGTTTTCAATAATGCCGTTATGCACCACGGCAATATCGCCACGTGAAACATGCGGGTGCGCGTTGGATTCAGTCACGCCGCCATGTGTCGCCCACCGCGTATGGCCGATGCCGACTTGCCCAGTAAGGTGCTCAGCATTCGCTTTATTCTGCATCTCGGCCACGCGCCCAACAGCGCGCACGCGCTTGATGGTGCCATCGAGCACAGCTACACCAGCTGAATCATAGCCGCGGTATTCAAGGCGGCTAAGTCCTTCAATCAAGATGGGCACTACATTACGGGAGGCGACAGCGCCTACGATTCCACACATAAATATTCTCTATTTCAATAAAAACAAATTAGGAGATTTGTATCGTTTGATTATTTCTTAATTGGCCGCTTCCATCCAGGTACTGTAACTTGCCTGCCGCGTGATACTGTTAATTCGCCCGCTGGCGCATCTTTGCTAATAGTAGAGCCTGCGCCTATGGTAGCGTTTGCGCCTATGGTCACGGGTGCGATCAATTGTGCATCAGAGCCGATAAATGCATTGTCGCCAATCACCGTGCGCGATTTATTCACGCCATCGTAATTACAGGTGATGACGCCAGCACCAATGTTTACATTTTTGCCCACCGTTGTATCGCCCACATAGCTCAAGTGATTCACTTTGCTGCCTGTATTAATCTGGCTATTTTTGATCTCAACAAAGTTACCAATATGTGCTTCAGCGCTTAACTCAGTGCCAGGGCGGATGCGCGCATAAGGGCCGATGCGGCAATCGTTAGCGATAGTCGCTTGGTCAATATGCGAAAACGGCGCGATGATTGTATTAACGCCAATAGATGCCTGTTTTATCACACAATACGCACCGATTTTAACGCCATCTGCCAGCGTAACTTCGCCTTCAAAAATACAACCCACATCAATCTCAACGTCTTGCCCTGTAGTCAGTGAACCACGTATATCTAGCCTAGCTGGGTCGTGCAATGTGACGCCATTTTGCAGTAATTTTTGCGCAAGACGTGTTTGATACACACGCTCAACAGCGGCTAAATCCTGCTTGGAGTTAATGCCTGTTACTTGCCATTCATCGTCACAAATCTCAGCATTAATCGCCACGCCATCTTTTGCGGCCATGGCCACGATGTCAGTTAAATAGTATTCGCCTTGGGCGTTGTTGTTATCAAGCCGTGCCAGCCAGTTTTTCAGGTGGGTATTGGCCACCGCGATAATGCCGCTATTTACTTCTTTAATCTCACGTTCGGCATCAGTCGCGTCTTTTTCTTCCACAATGCGCTGCGGCATGCATTGCGCATTACGCACAATACGGCCATAACCTTTAGGCTCTGGCTTGATCACCGTTAGCAAAGCTAGCTGTTGATGTGCGGCATTTACCAGTGCTTTGCAACGGTTAGCACTCACCAAAGGCACATCGCCTAACAAAATCAAAGTAGTCGCATCAGCATCCAGATAGGGCACTGTTTGTTGCACGGCATGCCCAGTGCCTAGCTGCTCAGTTTGTTTTACCCACGTGATGTTTTTGTTAGCAAACGCTTGCGGCACAGCTTCGCCACCATAGCCATATACCACAATGATTTTGCTGGGGTTTAGCGATTCCGCCGTGTTGATCACATGGGCCAGCAAGCTTGTGCCGGCCAGTTTGTGCAGCACTTTAGGCGTGTTTGAGTGCATGCGTGTGCCCTTGCCAGCGGCAAGGATGACGATATTGAGGGGGTAAGATAAGGAATCAGACATGAGTTAACTATGGGAAATGCGGTTATTCATAGAATATAGAATTAAACCATAAGTCGGCTATAAGCGTTTGATTGTTAATAAGCATAAAGTTACATTACATGGCGTTCCATTAAGTTGGGAAACCTAACAAGATGGAGAAGCAAGACGAAATAAACATTTCATTCCAATATTTACAATCTTTTGTCCTTTTCAGGTGATAAGTAATGTTGAGCCATGTATAAAACCATCAAGCCCAAAGTGAAGTCTAGTGGTTATCCATTATGCGTATTGCAAATGGATTTAGCATCTGTTTATCGGTATTGATTCAATGATAAACCAAGCAGTTTCTTTAAATAATCTGGCCAAAAAGCCTGCATTGCACGCTCGCAACAAACATAATGGCCTGTACGATTTCGGTCAGTTGATATTTGCATCTCCGCCATTTGCACAGTTTGTAAAGACGAATGCGCATGGAAATGCTTCCATAGATTTTGCCGATGCTGCCGCGGTTAAAGCGCTCAATGCTGCGCTGCTGCATTGCTATTACGGCATCACGGCTTGGGATATTCCCGCAGGTTATTTGTGTCCGCCCATCCCTGGTCGGGCGGATTACTTGCACTATGTTGCCGACCTGCTGGCCGCTGGCAATGGCGGTGTGATTCCAACAGGCCAGCAAGTAAAGGTGCTTGATATTGGCGTGGGAGCAAATTGTATTTACCCGCTGATCGGCCAGCACGAATACGGCTGGCAGTTTGTGGGTGCGGAGATAGACCCAGTTGCGCTTGCTATTGCGCAGCGCATTGTGGATAGCAACGC
Organism: Methyloradius sp.; assembly: GCA_035460505.1. GTDB lineage: Bacteria > Pseudomonadota > Gammaproteobacteria > Burkholderiales > Methylophilaceae > Methyloradius. The sequence goes on from DATHWP010000083.1 coordinate 52,541, forward strand.
GCTTTCCGCATCGATCAACCTGCGTTTGCAACGCGCTCCAGCTTCCATATTCAAGGGCATCATCCAGCGTGACGAGCGTTTTGAGATAACCATGTGCAATCCACCTTTTCATGCGTCGTCGGAAGAGGCCAATGCCGCTGCACGCCGAAAACTGCAGGGGCTGGGTAAGAAAACCACGCAAGCTCCCAAAGCCGCCAAACGGCATGTGCCGCCTACGCTCAATTTTGGTGGGCAAGCCGCTGAGCTTTATTGCGCTGGCGGTGAATCGGCATTCATTGCGCGCATGGTGATGGAAAGCAAACAGTTCGCGGCGCAATGCTTGTGGTTCACTACCTTGGTGTCGAAGGCCACGACCTTGCCTAGCGTTTACCGCGAACTGAAAAAAGCAGGTGCGCTGCAAATCCGTACGATCGATATGGCTCAGGGGCAGAAAAAAAGCCGTATCATTGCCTGGACTTTTCTTCATGCTGACCAGCATGCTATCTGGCGTACCCAGCACTGGCAGGGTATGGGTAGATCGAGTCAGCCCTTATAATAAGATAGTGATTAGCTACTTAGATCAATGATTAAAATGTCGGGAATAACACTGATGGAAATTACAAAGATATTCGGTCTGTTCGTGCTCACTGCCATTGCCGAGATTGTTGGTTGTTATCTGCCTTATCTCTGGCTCAAGCAGGGCGGCTCGGCATGGTTGATTATTCCGTCAGCGTTGAGTCTTGGTTTATTCGCATGGTTGCTTACGTTGCACCCCAGTGCCGCGGGGCGTATCTATGCGGCCTATGGTGGTGTGTATATTGGAGTTGCGATTATCTGGCTTTGGCTGGTTGAATCTATTAAACCTAGTGTGACTGATTGGGTAGGCGTTTTAGTTTGTTTTGTTGGTATGGCAATCATCATGTTTGGCGCTAAACACGCCTAAGAATGTTTGAGCAATATGTGGAGTGAATGTAATTGAAGTCAGAACAGAATAGTCATTTGAATAACGATGCAGCGGTTTATAAAACTTTACTTGAATCAACCAAAGCTATCCCCTGGAAAATCGATTGGGCAACCATGCAATTTTCCTATATCGGACCGCAGATAGAGAAGTTACTCGGCTGGACTCCCGCAAGTTGGGTGAGTGCAGAAGACTGGGCGAGCAGGATGCACCCAGAGGATAGAGAATGGGTGGTGAATTTTTGTGTGTCGCAATCAAAAGCGGGTACTGATCACGAGGCTGATTATAGAGCGCTTACGAAAGATGGCGATTATGTTTGGATACGTGATGTTGTGCACGTAGTCCGCAATGAAAGTGGAGAAGTGGATTCGTTGGTGGGTTTCATGTTCGATATTAGCGAGCGTAAAAAAACTGAACAACAATTGATTGCGCTACAAAAAGAACTGGAAGAGTTATCTTTCAAAGACAGTCTGACAGGCGTCGCTAATCGCCGTATGTTTGATTCCATTATGGAAGTTGAGTGGGCAAATGCACGCCGCAACAATCAGCCACTTTCGCTGATTTTGTTTGATATCGATTATTTCAAGCAGTACAACGATGAATACGGCCATCTTCAGGGCGATGCTTGTTTAAAGCAAGTAGCTAAAGTGCTGAGTCAGGCTGCGACCAGGCCACGCGATTTCTTTGCACGATTTGGCGGTGAGGAGTTTGTGTTGATATTGCCAGAGACAGATGAACAGTCTGCAAAGAAAGTAGCTGAGCGTTGTCGTAACCTGATTTTCAAGGCGCAAATCCCCCATGCAAAATCAGTAGTGAGCCAATTGCTGACTTTGAGCTTGGGAGTTGCGACCATTATCCCAACCCATCATGACGAACTCGTCAGTTTTATTGATCTAACGGACAAGCGTCTTTACCAAGCCAAGCAAAAAGGCCGAAACTGCGTCGTTAACGGTAGCTAACAATCAAGCCATCGCTGGTTTTAAATCGAATGCGATGCAGATTCTCTCTTCATCCGAAGTAAAAGGGATCGTCCGATGGAATAAGGAAGATGGGAACAGCACAATACCGCCGACCTCTGGTGTGACTGTTTTACTGGGGAAGTTATTGTGCATTTGCGGGTATTGGTCGCCGTGCGTGCTGAACTCAATACTGCCTTCTTTTTGGTCTTGTTTATTCTTCGGCAAATTCAAATACACCGTGCCGCTGAGCCAGCCAGTTTCGTGAATGTGGGAGTTCAAATGGCCGCCTTGGCGCATTTTTACGTACCATGAACTGCTGAACTCAAGTTCTTGGGGGAAGGCCTTCATCAACTCGCAATTCTGGCCTGCGAATTGTTGTTGATAGCTGAGGAATTCATGTTTGATCAATGCACCAAGTGCTGCAAAAGACGCTTCTTGGCGTTTGAATAAATTGCCTGCAGATTGGAGGCCATGATGCAGTCGTGCTTGTTTGCGTTCTGCGATTTCAGCATTTTGTATGTCGTTCAGTAAGTCTTTTAAAAGCTGGCTATCAACTGAAGACAGTGATTCTATGCGGTTGTAATATACAAAATCCAGTGGATTCTTGCAAAAATTATAGGCGTCATCTTCACCAAAGTTAGCGGCATAGTGTGCAGAGAGTGTGGCCAGGAACGGTGAAGTGTTTTGATCTTTCAGCAGGTATTGCAGCTTGTCTTTGAACTCGGCGTATTGCTCGGTTTTATACAGGCAATAGAGGATGCGTTCGCGCCAGTCGGCCAGTTGTGACTTGGCGTAGTGTGGAATGGCTTCTGTTAAGCGACCAGCCTCATAGAAAAACAGTGCCATGTTGTAACTGGCTTGGGCATTGTCTGGGTCTAATTTGAGCGCTTGTTGGTAATTGGCAATCGCTTCTTCCATCTTGCCTTGGTCGCGCAAGGTTTCGCCAAGATTGATATAGGCTTGGATATACTGGGGATTGAGCGCCAATGCTTTTTGGTAGCTCGCTACGGCTTCATCCAGTTTGCCTTGGTCGCGCAAGGCCGTGCCCAGATTAAAATGGCCGATGGCATCAGGGTGAATTTCTAATGCTTTGCGGTAACAACTGACAGCTTCATCCAGCTTGCCTTGTCTTTGCACCACATTACCTAGATTACCATATGCTTCAAAAAAACCTGGCTGAAGAGCCACCGCTTTTTGGTAGCTTTGCGCTGCATCATCCAGTTGACCAAGCTGGCCCAATACGATGCCCAGATTGTAGTGCCAGTCGGCTATATTGCCTTTAATGCTCAAGGCCTTACGGTAACTAGCAGCGGCTTCTGCAAGTTTACCTGTCTGTTGCAGTGCCATGCCCAGATTACAGTGGTTCTCGGCGGTATATGGGTCAGCATTGATCAGTTTGTTGAATGTGTTGGTGGCGGCTTCAAATTTACCCAAGCCAGCTTGTGATGAGCCAAGCACATTCAGAACAATCGGCGCACGTGGATATTTGTTCGATAAGCTGAGTGCCAGGCTTTCGGCTTGTTGAATCTGGCCTGCATTATAGTAGCCGATCAAAGCCTGCGCTTCATGCTGGCTAGGCTGGGCATTGCCAGCAAACATGGCGCCGAATGGACGCGCACTTGGCTGTTTTGACGCTTGTTGTGCTTTCTTCATGCTCTCTCCGTGCATCCGCTTGACTGTTTATTCACCAGTTTTTGTTGAGCTATTGCGGATGTTTCATACTGCTATTGCGGCTCTTTATTGTGAGCTGTCTTTTATTGATTGCCGTTTACAATGTTACTGCATGTAAAAATTGTAAAATTATTTTTACAATTAAGCATTTTTGCACAAATAGATACCCTGTGACAATGCTTATCTCGCATCTGTTTTACATCTACTTGTCACAAGTATTTCGTAAGCTAGTTGCTCAATTTATTCTGTAGATTTAATGATGAAAAAATTACTGTTTATTCTTGCCAGTTTTTTACTTAACGTATCGTTTTGCCAAGCAGCTTCAACCCAGCCACATAACATCATCCTGTTTGTGCCTGATGGTTTGCGGGCAGATATTGTCAATAAAGAAACGGCGCCAACAATGGCTTCATTGCGCGATCACGGCGTAAATTACGTTAACAGCCATTCTTTATTCCCCACGTTCACCACACCCAATGCTTCTGCGCTGGCGACAGGCCATTTGTTGGGCGACTCAGGTAATTTTGGCAATACGATATATGCAGGATTTGCGGTTAAAAATGCTAAAGATAGCGTGACGCCATTTATTGAGAATGATGCTGTACTCACTGATATAGACGAGTACTTTGCAGGCAACTATCTGAATGAAGAGTCTATCCTCGCTGCTGCCAGAAAAGCGGGGTATGCCACCGCCGCGATTGGTAAATTAGGGCCAGTTGCCATTCAGGATTTAACGACCAATAACCAGACGATTATTATTGACGATTCCACAGGGCGCGAGGGTGGCATTGCTTTATCACCAGAAATACAAGCCAAATTACAGGCGCTAGGATTACCCCTGCAGACCTCAGCGCGTGGGGATAATGGAAAAGCTGGCGATAAGGAAAAGCCAGGCACGCAAGTCGCCAATGTTGAGCAGCAACAATACTTTGTCGATGTCACTAGCAAAGTAATTCTGCCTACTTTTAAGCAAGCTAATCAACCCTTTGTATTGGTGTTCTGGTCGCGCGATCCAGATGGTACACAGCATAACCAAGGCGATAGCTTGGGTGCTGTAACGCCTGGTATCAACGGCCCCACTTCACTGGCAGCCATTCGTAATGCAGACGATAATTTATCTGCGTTAATTCAAACCTTGCAAGCACTTGGCCTTGATAAAACCACCAATATTCTCGTGGCTGCCGATCATGGTTTTTCTACTATTTCTAAAGAGAGCGAGACCAGCGCGTCTGTTAGTGTGAGCTACTCAGACGTGGGAAGCGGTAAATTGCCTGCAGGCTTTCTGGCGATGGATTTGGCCGTTGGTTTAGGGTTGCCTTTATATGATCCAGATGCAAAAAATACCTTGGTCGATACCAAAGCTGGCCAGCACCCAAAACGCGCCAATGGCCTGATTGGGGCAAACGTAGAAATGCCAGATGTGGTGGTGGCTGCCAATGGTGGGTCTGATCTTATCTACATGCCGCAAGCAAATGCCAGGGAACTTGCCCCCAAAGTGGTTGATTTACTCTTGGCGCAGGATTACGTGAGTGGTGTATTTGTGGATGATGAGTTGGGCGATATTGCAGGCACGCTGCCGATGAGCCGCATTGGGCTTAAAGGCTCGGCCATCACGCCGCAGCCTGCCATAGTGGTAAATTTCCGCTCATTTGATACTGGCTGCAAGCTAGTGACACTCTGTGCTGCGGTGGTGGCTGATAGTAACCTGCAGCAGGGCCAAGGCATGCATGGATCATTTAGCCGCGCCGATACCAAGAATTTTATGGCTGCGATTGGCCCTGACTTTAAGCAGCGTTTTAACAATCTGGCTCCAGCAAGTAATGCTGATATTGGCATGACAATGGCGCACTTGTTGCGGTTGAATATACCCAGCAAAGGCGATTTGCAAGGCCGTGTATTAAGCGAAAGCTTGAAGGGCGGTAAAGCGGTGAAATGGCAAAGCCATATCTTGACTTCACCACCTGCAAGTAATGGTTTATCTACAATACTTAATCAGCAGTTTGTTGGCAAAGTACCTTATTTTGATGCCGCTGGTTTTGAAGGTAGAACTGTTGGCTTGAAAACAGAAACTGTGACCAAGAAAAAGTAATCCAGCTGACTAATTAAAGCGCGGGCACTAGTCGAATCTTGGTGATTTCCGAAGGCGCGCCGAAGCGTTTTGGCGGCCCCCAATAGCCTGTGCCACGGCTGGTATATACCCACAGATTTTCCAGGCGGTTTAAGCCAGCAGTAAATGGCTGTTGTAGCGGCACAAACAAATTCCACGGCCAGAACTGCCCGCCGTGGGTATGCCCTGAGAGTTGCAAATCAAAGCCTGCGCTAGAGGCTAGCGCCGCACTACGCGGCTGGTGTGCAAGTAATACTCTCGTGCTTGCACTTTCAGGAGCGCCATGTAGGGCGGCTACTGGGTCACTTCTGTGGGCGGGGTCAAACTGGTGTGCGCTGTAATCAGTCACGCCCGCAATGACAATCTCGGCATCATCATGTTTTAGCACTACGTGTTCATTCATCAAGACCTGCAAGCCCAAACGCCTGAATTCGGTAATCCAAGCGTGCGCGCCCGAATAATATTCATGGTTGCCAGTGACAAAGTAGCTGCCATGGCGAGCCCGTAAGTCAGCAAGCCCTGAAGTGTGTTGGGCTAAGGTTTCGACATTGCCATCGACCATGTCACCCGTGATGGCGATCAAGTCGGCATTCAAGCTATTCACTTTTTCAATAATCGCCTGCAGGTAATTGCGCTTGATGGTGGGGCCAACGTGAACATCGCTGATTTGCACGATGGTGAATCCGTGCAAGCCACCGGGTAGCTGAGCAATGGGAATATCAATATGCACCACGCTCGCACGCGCCCTCGCATTAACGAAACCAATTAGGGTGACGGCTAGCGCCAACACAGGCACTGATGCCGCAGACCATAGTGGAAAGGCCGCAATCACGTGAGTAGGCAACACTTTTGAAAGCAGACTCATCAACACTAACAGGACATCACGCAAAAACGTGAGCACCAATAGTGATGAAAAAAGCCCCATGGCCAGTAGCCCTACCCAAGCCAATACATCCGATAAAGGCTGGCGTTTGATGAAGCGCGCCAGCATGCCTAGCGGAATAAGCATGCTGGAGATGATCAGTAAAACGATCCCCACTAAATGTCCGTTAAAACCTATGGGTAAATCAGAAAGCAGGCGTATGCCAATGTAGCCATGTAGCACAAGAATTAAGCTGAAAAAGACTGATACAAAGATGAGGGGGCGCAAAGTTTAGTATTCCAAAAAATTAGTCGTTTCCATATTCTTAATATGCAGGCAGAATTGTTCAAATCAAGGGTTAAAATCAAGTGCTGGTATCTTCAAACTCGGGAGAAACAATGTCCACGCTTTATCGTAATCGTGAAGAAAAGCACCATGATCTGATTGTTGCCAATATCGTGGTTGATCGGTCCATACGCTATTCGTTAACTGAAGGCGGCAGGCTCTTGCCTTTCAGTGATGAAGAGAAAGAAAGCATGCGCGAAGAACAGGCCATGGCGGCGGCCAGGCTCGCGATTGATCGCGCTATGCAGTCTTAACGATATATCTCCTTCGTTTTAATCGTACTCATCTAGCTTTACTTCAATGCAGTGTCACATTGCTGACACGAATTTTCCATAGAATCAAACTTAGCCTCCATTTTTGCGTAGGCATATTCCATTGGGTTTGCTATGACTTTAGATAATGAAGAATTAAGCCGTCGTGTTCAATCTGACGAGAACGATAGTTATGATGAAGAATACGAGCTGGAACTGGATGACCGTATTCTGGATGAATTAGTCGGTGCTGAAACAGGTGAACTGTCCAGTGAAGATAAAGAAGATCGACGCCTCTATTTTCGCGAGCTATTTCGCTTGCAAGGTGAGCTGGTCAAACTACAGGATTGGGTCGCCAGCACTGGCCATAAAGTCGTCATTTTGTTTGAAGGGCGCGATGCCGCAGGTAAAGGCGGTGTGATCAAACGCATCACCCAGCGCTTGAATCCCCGTGTCTGTCGTGTGGCTGCATTGCCAGCGCCTAACGATAGAGAGCGCACGCAATGGTATTTTCAGCGTTATATCTCACATCTGCCTGCTGCTGGTGAAATGGTGCTATTTGACCGTAGCTGGTACAACCGCGCTGGTGTTGAGCGGGTGATGGGGTTTTGTGACGATGAGCAATATGAAGAGTTTTTCCGCTCAGTACCTGAGTTTGAAAAAATGCTGGTGCGCTCTGGCATTCAACTCATCAAATACTGGTTTTCAATTTCGGATGAAGAGCAGCATCTCCGCTTCTTAGGGCGTATTCACGACCCATTGCGCCAATGGAAGCTTAGCCCGATGGATCTCGAATCGCGTCGTCGCTGGGAAGAATACACCAAGGCGAAAGAAGTCATGCTGGAGCGCACGCATATCGCTGAAGCACCTTGGTGGGTGGTACAGGCGGATAATAAAAAGACCGCGCGCCTGAATTGCATACACCATTTGCTGCAACAAATGCCCTACGAAGAAATCAAGCGCCCTAGCATTGAGTTGCCGGAACGCATACGCCATGACGACTATGTTCGCCAGCCAGTGGACGAGCGCCTTTTCGTGCCAGAAATCTATTAATCAACCCCTGATTATGGATAACACTAGATTTTAGACTAATGATGTATTATGTTTAATAAATAGTGGCTTACGAATTCTCTTTATACAAGTCACATTCGGAAAGTCTTATGTGATGAAATAAGGAGGTCGCCTTGTTTGAGCATCTAAGTCGTCAAGTCGTGCAGGCAGGCGAATGTATATTTCAAGAAGGCGAGCTTGGCGACACAGCCTATATTATTGAAGAAGGCTGCGTTGAAGTCTGTATAGGCGAAGGCGAGAATAAAATCCGCATTAGCCTGCTAGGCAAAGATAACCTCATCGGTGAAATTGCCCTCATCGACCATCAGCCAAGAACTGCCACCGTGCGTGCAGTTGTTCATACCGTGTTAGTGCCGATACAGCGCAATATGGTGGATGAGCTGCTGCAAAAAACAGACCCCGTTATTCAGCATTTACTGCATGTTGTGCTTGAACGTTTCAGGCATAAGCATGGCCAGTATGCAGAAGGCAAGCAAGTCGAGCAGTACGATCCTCAACGCTACACCGCAGATATTTTGATCCGACAGCGTGCCGTGGCTAACCTATCGCTGGCAGAAGATATGCGTTTTGCCCTGCAGGCACAGCAGTTTGAGCTGTATTACCA
>DATHWP010000084.1:0-7628 GCA_035460505.1 Methyloradius sp.
ATCAACTAATCTCGCAAATTGCCGCAGGTGAGGTGGTTGAACGCCCGGCCTCGGCGCTTAAAGAGCTGCTGGAAAATAGTGTCGATGCCGGTAGTACACAGATTCAAGTGGCATTGATACAGGGCGGTACCAAACTATTAAAAGTCACTGATAATGGCCATGGCATTGCCAAAGATGAGCTGGAACTCGCCTTGACGCGCCATGCCACCAGCAAAATTCAAAGCCTGGAAGACCTCGAGCAGGTTGGCAGCCTGGGTTTCCGTGGTGAAGCCCTGGCAAGTATCGCCTCTATTTCGCGCACCGTGCTCACCAGCCGCCAGCAGGCTGCAAGTCACGCCTGGCAAATCGCCGCCGAAGGCACGCAAGGTCAGCCGATCAGCCCGGCGGCACTGGATGAAGGCACCATCGTTGAAGTGCACGATTTATATTTCAACACCCCGGCGCGCCGCAAGTTTCTTAAAACCGAAAATACCGAATTCGGCCACTGTGAAGATGCCTTTACCCGCATTGCCTTGTCGCGCTCGCAAATTGGGTTTTTGCTGCAACATAACGGCAAAGCCATCATGAGGCTGGGCGCCAATACCCCACAGCAACGTATTACCGATGTTCTAGGCAGCGAGTTTGCTGCGCAAAGCGTATGGCTGGATGAAGAAAGCAGTGGTTTGCGCCTGTGGGGCATGACCGCCTCACCGACTTACCAGCGCCATAGCCGCGATACGCAATACGTATTTGTGAATGGCCGTTTTGTGCGCGACAAACTGATTGCGCACGCCATCAAGCAAGCCTACCAGGATGTATTGCACGGCGACAAACATCCGGCTTTCGTGCTTTTCCTCGAACTCGATCCTTCATTGGTCGATGTTAACGTCCACCCGGCTAAAACCGAAGTCCGCTTCCGCGAATCGCAAGCCGTGCACCGCTTTATTTTCCATAGCCTGCACAAAGCCCTGGGGAAAACATCCGCCGAAATCCAGGCCAGCCAGCCCGTACAAGCGCCATTTAACCCGTTCACGCCCGGCTTATCCATGCCGCGTCAGCAAGTCGAAATGCCTTTGCAAAACCGCTCGGTATTTGATGGCAGCTACCAGCCCAATGTCAGTAATGGCGCAGCTATGGCCCAACAATTTTACGGGCAAATGTACGGCGACTTAAAGCCTACCAATGTAAGTGCATTGGGGAATGTCCAAGAAAACCCTTCTTCAGAAGATTATTTAAACCCGATATCACTTTCTGAAGCCGTTCTCACTCAAGAAGCAGCGCCACAACCGCAACAATATCCACTCGGTTTCGCGCTAGGCCAATTGCATGGCATTTATATCCTAGCCCAAAACGCGCAAGGCATGGTGGTCGTCGATATGCACGCCGCGCATGAACGCATTATGTATGAGCGGCTGAAAAACGCCTTAAGCGAACAAGCGATTGCCACACAGCCATTGCTGATCCCTATGAGCTTTTATGCGGAAAAAGTTGAAGTCGCCACACTGCAATCCCTGCAAGGCAGCGATACCTTGCAACAGCTAGGATTTGATTTAGCTACCTTGTCGCCGACCACCATTGCCATTCGCGCAGTGCCCACCATGCTGCAAGATGCGGATGTTGTGTCATTAGCGCGTGCGGTATTGCGTGACCTGCATGAGTATGGCGCCAGCCGTGTGTTGCTAGAGCGCCAAAACGAGGTGTTAGGCACAATGGCTTGTCATGCTGCCGTGAGGGCTAACAGGCAACTCACCATCACTGAAATGAATGCTTTGCTCAGGGATATGGAAGCGACTGAAAGAAGCGGGCAGTGTAATCACGGCAGGCCAACCTGGTTCCAGGTGAGCCTGAATGATCTCGATAAGATGTTTATGCGCGGGCAGTAAGACTCTGGATTTAGAAACTTAAATAAAAATATGTGATGGCTTATCCAATTGAACAAAAATTAGTAATCAGCGTTGCCTCAAGCGCTTTGTTTGATTTAACCGAGTCTCATGAGGTTTATAAAACTCAGGGCGTAGAGGAGTATCGCCAGCATCAAGAAAAGAATATTGATGTTCCGTTTGCAAAAGGCGTTGCGTTCCCCTTTATTCGCAGGTTTCTGGCAATTAATAAGGCTTTTCCCAAAGAGTTACCGGTAGAAGTTGTGCTGTTATCAAGAAACTCACCAGAAACAGGGTTGAGAGTGTTCAGATCAATCCAACATTACGGCCTGGACATCTCACGCGCCAGTTTTATGACAGGCAGGTCTCCGCATGAATATATTCCAGCATTCAATACCTCACTATTCCTGAGTGCTAACGAAGCGGATGTGCAGTCTGCGATCGATTTAGATTATCCCGCAGGCGTAGTTTTACCCTCAAAAGTCTATGATGATGAGACTGACACTGAGCTTAGAATCGCTTTTGACTTTGATGGCGTGATTGCAGATGATGAAGCGGAAGCCGTTTTCAAAACGAATAATGATCTAACCGAATTCGAAGCGCATGAGGTTGCCAAGCAATCTATTCCGCACCAGGCCGGGCCTTTGGCTGATTTATTTAAAAAACTATCTTTGATGCAAAAGCTGGAAGACAAACTCCTGAGCGAAAATCCCGATTATAAAAAGATATTGAAAATAGCAATTATTACTGCAAGGAGTGCACCTGCTCACGAACGTGTTGTCACCACCTTAAAAGAGTGGGGCGTTTCAGCAGATGAATCGTTTTTTCTTGGTGGAATGGAAAAAGCCAGAATTCTCTCAGTGTTAAAACCGCATATGTTTTTTGATGATCAGAGAAGTCATTTAAAATCTTCTGCGGGCGATATTCCGATGGTTCATATTCCATTTGGCGTTGCTAATTCAAAAGTTAAATGAAATATTTGGTAGCAAAATTGTTAGCCTGCTTTTCGAGACAAAAATAATATAACTAAGAAATTTGTAGAGGGAGAGTTATGGAGAATCAAGATAATCTTTTTGAAGAGTATTACAAATCCGCAAGAGATTTGATCTTGGAGCGTTTTTCTAGCCCTCTCTTTTTCTCTTTTATTATTTCTTGGTTAATAACTAACTACAGAATTGTGATCACAGTCTTGTCCGACCAGACAGCAGAGTTCAATGTGGATTATAAGTTTTGGCTAGTTCAACAGTATTTGAATATTTGGGATGGTTTCGCTTATCCTTTAGTAGCTGCATTAGCATATGTTTTCTTATATCCACATATTGATTTAAAAATTACAGAGTATCTTCTAAATAGAGCGATTGAAAAAAGAAATTCAATTCATGACATCGAAAAAACTCAAACAAGAACAGCTGCTGAAGTTGCTGCTATTCATTTAAGGCACTATAAGGTTGAGTCCGAATTACGAAAAGAAATAGAAAATTTAAGAATCACAGAGCAACAATTACGAGAAAAAATTTCTAGTTTCGAAACAACGCCAGCTGAAACTCCTCTAGAGCCCAGCTCAAATACATTTGTAGATGAGCCTTTAGTTAAAAGTGAGAGTTCCGATATCAGATGGGAAGCTGAAGAATTAGATACGATTAAGACTTTGGGAACATTATTTGATAATGGAGACGAGTATGTGGAATTTGAGAATATTGTGAATTATTCGCAATATTCTCATTCAGCAATTCGACTAGCCTTATTAAATTTGGTAGAGCATGAATATGTTGATAACAATCCGACTGTTTATTGGTTGACAAAAAAAGGGCTGACGAAATACCAAGATATCTTAAAGAATGCATCTGTTTAAGATCCGTTACTAATTTTGATAAAGCTATATCTTGTTTACACTTTAGAGTGTGTATGCAAAACTTCCTACCTTAGACATAAAAATAGCTATTCCTAACTACATTGATATTCTAGTATTCCCAGCTGAAATTCGCTGTATAGATTGCGGTGGCTGCAATTAACCCTTCAGAAAAGCCTGTTTCGCGGGCAATGATTTCAATCTAGTGGTGGCCTGTTTATATCATTAATCTTGCAGATTCTAACCAGGATTGGATAGAGTGAGAGAGGGCGCGTCGCGCTTTAAGGCCAAAATTTTCCAATACAAAATCCGGTCTCCGCGGTCTTGCTTCATAACAATTTAGAAAAGGTTGTTCTATGTCTGTAAGCATTAATGTACCTACCCAAATCACTTTAGGTGATCGCCAGCTCCACCGTATTGGTTTCGGCTCTATGCGTATCACGGGAGCCGGAGTTTGGGGGCAACCTGAAGACCCGGCCCATTGCTTGGAATTATTGCGTAGACTGCCTGAGCTGGGAATTAATTTTATCGATACTGCGGACAGTTATGGCCCGAATGTCAGCGAGGATTTGATTGCTGAGGCGCTGTATCCTTATAAAGGACTGACCATTGCAACCAAGGCAGGGTTAACCAGACAAGGGCCTAATGTATGGACAGCCGTAGGGCGGCCAGAGTATTTGCGTCAATCGCTATTGATGAGTTTGCGCCGTCTTAAGGTAGAGCAAATTGACTTGTGGCAATTGCATAGGATTGATCCCAAAGTACCTAGAGATGAACAATTCCAGGTGGTTGCCGAGTTCCAGAAAGAAGGTTTGATAAAACACATTGGTTTAAGCGAAGTGAAGGTTGAAGATATTAAAGAGGCACAGAAATACTTCAATGTGGATACTGTACAAAACCAGTTCAATCTGATTAACCGGCAATATGAGCAGGAGCTGGATTATTGCACTGAGAATGACATCATTTTCATTCCATGGTACCCATTGGCCAAGAATGCATTGGCTGGAAAATTGGATATATTGGGTCAAATTGCACAGAAATACGAAGCCACACCTAACCAGATCGCAATTGCATGGCTATTGAAACGCAGCCCAATCATTTTGCCTATCCCCGGCACCAGCAAGGTGCAGCACTTTGAAGAAAATATGCAGGCGATCAATATCAAGTTAACTAATGAAGATTTTGAGCTGCTGGCGAATACTTTCAAGACGGTTAATTCATAGGTGGTAACCTCTCCAAATAATAATTCTCCAGGCAAAGGTTAAGCTGGTCCTGCTTTCATTAAACAGTCATCTTTGAATCAACCGATTTCTGATATTTTCTATGTTAAGAAAAATCAAAAAAATCGAGAGTGATAATGAAGTTTTTAAAAGCAGCTTTGCTACTGAATTTGGTCTTGATTTCGAATGCAGGCTATGCGATAGAAATCCTAAATCTCGATATTCGCAGTGACTTATCATCACCTTTAATTAGTTCAACACCTAGACCAGTTTTAGTGACTAATATTCAAAACTTTGTTTGGCAAAGTGGCGGTAATATTAATGTCTCTGGCGTTTTCAATGTTGAAAATCCATCAGCAAAGTGGGATATGATAAATCGAGTTATTAATACTCCAGGATCCCTGATTGTTGGCGGAAGTATTTCGATTGGTTCACCTCTGATCCTGACTACAACTGGACCAAGTATTTCAGTCACCCATATTACTCTAGCTGCAACTGCGGTTCCTGAAGCTGATACATATTTAATGTTATTGGCAGGGTGGGGATTGGTTGGCGCAACTGTAGCCAGACGCTCTGCAAGATGAATTGAGAAACATTCCAAAATTATTACTAGTAGGTTAAAGCCTTCCTGGCACATTTAGCATTCAATAGAACAAAGGTCTTGTAAGTGAGTTTATTAAAAATAATTTTGCTGGTAAATTTGGCTTTGATTACAAATCTGAGCAATGCTCTGGTGATGCCAGCTACAGGCTCATCTCTAGTGATCGATCAAAACGAAACTTTGTATGTGGATGATGGCGATGTATTTAATCTATCATCATTCGATCTAAAGCCTGGCAGTATCCTGGATATTTATTCCAATACCCCGAATGCCACATTTTCCATTATTGCAAGTAACGCTATCACGCTATCTGGCCTGCTCAATGTGTATCTGTCCAATCTCTCTTTCGTAAGTGAAAGTTTTTACCTCTCAGCCACTCTGTCCGTAAAGGGGAACAGTATAAGTGTGGATGCGCCCTATATCAGCATTACAGGAACCATTGATTTAACAGGTAGTGGTGGGACTGATGCGCCGATTGATACGTATGGTGGGAGTAGTGGGGTTGTTCTGACTCAATCAGGCTTTCCTGTTGTCCCCAGATTACCGACTGCTGGAATTATTATCGGTAACAACACCAATATGCCTGTAACACAGCCCTGGATTAGCGCCACTAACGTCCCGGAGCCGCAAGGTTACACAATGCTACTGGCTGGCCTGGGTTTAATGGGCGTGGTGGCGAGTCGCCGTCAGCTTTGATAGCTCCGTCTGGAGTGTAGTCAAACAACAAAAACACCGTTGTTTTTTATGCCTATCAGGTAACGGTTTTTCTTCCACTCCGCTACCATTTCAGTCACAATCAACTCAACTTCTGACGTAATATTGCGGGCTACGCCTAATCTTGTTTGTGGCTGAATATTGGCAACCGGGTCTTGCAGAATGTGCTGATTGAGACTAAGGAGGATTGGGAAACAAGCATTTGGCTGCACGCAGCTATTGGTGATGCATGCTTTTTTCTGCTTTTTCAAATCTGCTGTTAGTATGCCTGCATGATAAATCCATCCCCATCCCCATCCCCATCCGTTGTCAGTAACGACCTCGAACTCATTGAAGCAAACCGGCAATTCTACGATCCACTATGGACGGATGCGCGGCTAGTTAGCCCTGAGCGCTTCAATACCTGGCCGCTAGTTTCATCCTTAATCTTCCAATCTCAAACTCGTCTTGAAATCGCTCCGGGCTTAAGGCCACGATTACCTATTAAGGGCACACATTTCGTGGACATCAGCGCACCCGCAGTTGCCAAGCTGCAGGCGCATGGAGCAAATGCGATGCAGGGCCTAGTTTCGGCGCTGCCGTTTAAGGATGGCATATTCGGCCTGGTATGCGCTTTCGATATTGTCGAGCATGTTGATGACGACGATGGCGCTTTATCCGAGCTTTCGCGTGTGGCTGCACCCGGTGCGACATTGCTGCTCTCGGTGCCGCTGCATCCATCGCAGTGGACAGCTTTTGACGACTTTGTCGGGCACTGTCGCCGCTATGAACCAGAAGGGCTCGTCGCCAAGCTTGCCAAGTATGATTTTGTAATCGAGCAAAGTGCTGTTTACGGTATGCAGCCTAAATCGTCACGCCTGCTTGATATTGGCATGTGGTTTCTCACCCATCGGCGTGCACGCGCGCTCTGGTGGTATAACAATGTATTCATGCCGATTGGTGTACGTTTCCAGAAGAAGCTCGACCTTGTCACTGGCATGATAGATACCAAAGGAGTGGATGAGGTTATGCTTGTTTGCCGGAAGATTAGTAAAGGTAATAATGCTTAATCGCTGATCTAAAATGATGAAGCCTGTCATTAACAGGCTTCATCTATCTAGCTTCTAATAGTGACTATTGAATAACACCTAGTTGTTTAAATAGCCCATACGTATCCAGCACATCCCAATGCTCTGCCAGTTTGCCATTCTCGATTCTGAAAATATCCACTGCATGGATGCTGTAATGCTTGCCGGTAGCGGGGATGCCTAACCAGTCACCTTGCTGGGTGCCTGAATACACACCATACACCCAAACCGTATCACCCTCTGCGACCAGCTTTTCCAGTTGATAGTGCCAGTCTGGGACTGCTTTAAACCAGTCGGCGAAAAACTGTTGGAATCCAC
>DATHWP010000085.1:0-7103 GCA_035460505.1 Methyloradius sp.
CCGAAGTCAACTGCACCCAGTGAAATTAGGTTGGCAGACACGCCGCGGATATCCATGATGATGAAAGCAAACAGCAAGGAAAGCGGAATAACTGAGGCCACGATCAATGCGGCACGCCAGTTACGCAAAAACACTATCAATATCGCAACGACGAGCACCGCACCCACAATCAGGTTTTCAGTGACGGTGTGTACCGTGTGGTGAATCAGGTTGGTACGGTCATAAAACGGTACCAGTTTCACGCCAGGCGGTAGTTTTTCGTTGATCTCTTTTACTTTGTCCTGCAGGGCAGCAATCACGTGCGCGGGGTTCTGACCCTTACTCATAATGACGATGCCTTCAATCACATCGTCTTTGTCGTTAAATGAGACAATACCTGAGCGCGGCCGGTCACCAATGACGACTTTGCCAATATCACTCACCAATATTGGCTTGCCATCGCGTGAGGTAATCACAGTTTGGGCAATGTCATCCAGGCTTTTGTATAGACCAATACCACGTACCACCAATGCTTCATCGCCACGATGCAGGTTGCCTCCACCCACGTTGGTACTGTTGTTCGCTAGCGCCTTGTTGACTTGGTCGATGCTGATGTCAAATTTCTTCAGTAAGTATGGATCAAGTTTTACTTGGTATTCTTTGACAGAACCACCAAAGCTGGTGATGTCGGCAACGCCTGGTACTGTGCGCAAAGTCGGGCGAATTTGCCAATCTTGAATCGCACGAATCTCACGTTGTGGCGTATCTTTAGGGGCTTCAACCAGGTAGCGAAAAATCTCACCTACCGCCGTGGTCAGTGGTGCGAGCGTTGGTTGATACGCGGCTGGTAGCCCAACCCCTTGCAAACGTTCAAGCACTTGTTGGCGGGCAAAGTAGTCATCGGTTTTTTCTGAGAATGTGAGCGTAATGACTGAAAGCCCGACGATGGATACCGAGCGCATTTGCGTAAGGTGTGGCACGCCACTCATCTCATGCTCAATTGGTAACGTGACCACGCGTTCGACTTCTTCAGGCGCCAATCCGTCGGCTTGCGTGACGATACCGACGTGCACGTCTTCCACATCAGGGAATGCTTCGATAGGCAGATTGGTCACGGCAAACCAGCCAGCAATCGCGAGTATGACAGCGCTGAGCAGCACAAAGGCGCGCTGTTGCAGTGAAAACGTAATGATTTTACCCAACATGCTTATTTACCCGATGCCAGCTCAGAGTTTAAAAGAATCGCACCAGACGTTACTAGGCGGTCGCCGACACTCAAGCCTTCTTTTACGGTCGCAAAGTCTCGCCCTTGTGAATTCAGTGTGACTTGTCGTTTCACAATATGGCCAGGCGATACCTCAACAAATACGTAGTTATACAAGCCTTCGGTAATCATGGCGGTATTAGGCAGGCGTATCACCTTGGTATTGGCGGTGCTTAGCGGGGTAATGCGGGCATACATTTCTGGTTTCAGTTTGCCCTTACCATCTACAGCACAACGCACGGAAATACGCCGCGTGCTAGGGTCAACCATCGCCCCGATTGATAGCACACGCCCCTTAAATACCTCATCAGGGTAGGCATCTACTTCAATGCTTAATGGCTGGTTTTCTGCGACTTTAGCTAAATCACGCTCTGGTAGATCAATCGTTGCCCACAGGTAATTAGGGTCAGTAATTGTGAATAGAGGCGCTGCTGCATCAGGACGAATTTCGCTGCCTGGGTTGGCTTGTCTATCAACCACCACGCCAGAAATAGGGGAGCGCAAGGTATAGCTTTCACTGGCATTACCACCGCCAGCACCAAGATTCGTCAGGCGTGCACGTGCGCGTTGCGATTCAGCTGCTGATTGCGCCAAATCAGCCTGTGTACCTTCAAATTCCTTCTGCGCAATGACGCCACCTTCAAGCAGCATGCGGCTACGCTCATGTGCCTGCTTTTTAAGGGCGAGATCTGCATCTGCCTTGCGTGCATCGGCGAGTGCGCTGCCAAGATCAGGTGAATCCATTACCAGCAATACCTGGCCAGCTTTTACTTTGTCGCCAATTTGCACGTTGATCTTGATGGCGCGACCAAGTACCGATGAGCTGATACGCGAGGTATGGTTTTCATCAAAGATGATCTTGCCGTTCAATGGGTCAGTCACTGGTGCAGTGACTTCAATTACAGGCTCAATTTTCAGGCTGGTGAGTTGAGGCGAGTTTGGTGGCAGTACGATTTCATTAGTCACAGTCTTGGCCGTTTTGGTCGTGTCCGCATGCGCTTGATGTACGGTTGTTAGGCTCAAAACCAGCGAGCTTAAAAATACTGCATTGATGGCTAGGGCGATGGCTGAAATCGGGTGTTTCATGGTGCTTCCTCAGGATTAATAGCGGCTTGCCATGCAGCAAGCGATTTTGCGTAGTCTGCACGCACAACTGCGGCATCAAGTTCAAGTGCGCGTAATACGCGCCTTGCATCTAATAAATCAGTGACATCCATCGCTCCATGCTGATAAGCGAACTCGGCAGAGTCGGCTGCTTTTTTTGCTTCGCTGAGCATTTCGCTATCTACGCGTTGTACTTTCTCAGTGGCTGCATTGAGGTCGGCACGAGCACGGGTGATTTCCCCCAGCGCTGCTGCACGTGTTTGTTCTTTGGCTTCAAGTGCTGAGGTGAAGTCAACCTCTGACCGTGCAATCTCACCTTGGTATTGGTAGCTTGTGAATAGTGGGATACTGACTGAAGCACCTACAGTATCTTCACCCACCCCTGGGTTTTGGCCAGGAAAATGGTCATATTGCACGCCAACTGTCACATCCCTGGTTTTTAACGATTGCGCCAGACGACGGTTATCTTCAGCCTGTTGAGCGCGAGCATCGGCTGCTTGAATATCAGCACGCTGGCTTAATATGGTTTCGTCGGTGGCCGTATCATGATCAATCACTGCTGATGACCCTAAATTAAGGCTTGGCCATGGGTCAATGGCTACAATGCTGCTGGCAACTTTCTCTTGCCCAATCAGGTAAGCCAAGTTTGCTTGCGCTTTCTCGCGGTCTGCGACCGATTGCCGTTGATCATTTTTTGCGCGTAATGCATCTACCCGAATACGCGCAACATCAGTGGCTGATATATCACCAGCCTTCAAGCGCAAGTCGGCGGCTTGCAGGCTTTTCTCGTAGAGTGCTACATTGTTTTTCTGTATTTGCTCAGACTCTTGCGCTAGCAGTAGATCGTAATAGGCACCTTTTAACACCAGTTTTTGTTGGCGAAACGTATCCTTGAAATCCAGCTTGGAGGCTTTCACTGCGTTTTCGGCTGATGCCAAACGTAATTCACGTTTGTTGCCGCGCTCAAATAGCTGGTTAAGCTGTAGGCCGCTATCCAGCGTTTTATTTTCTAGCGAATTACTACCGTTTGGATTGGTATTGCCTTGTTTGCGATTGAGGTTGAAGCTGGAAACGCCCATCGATAATACGGGGTTAGGTTTTTGGCCTGCGGTTAAAGTATCGGCTTCAGAGCCCTCAACAGCACGTTTTGCGGCAAGCACTTCTTTATTGTTTTTGCTGAATAGCTGCTCAGCTTGCGTCAGGCTTAAATGGCTTAAGTCAGTGTTGTTTAAATCGTCATCTGCGTGGAGCGTGCCTTGAAAGCCAACGATTAAAATCAAGCTGCTGAATAGAGGGATAATGCTGTTGAATGGATGCTTCATGGAACACTCTTGAAATACATATCAGTATTGAGAATGGATCAATTGATAATGTTTGGATTTAATTTTACTGGTTGATTCTAAATCTGTATCGATTCTAATCTGAAATTAGAAGTTAATCAGCTTGTAGGCATTAACGCCAGCTTATCCATCGCGTTGACCTGTAAATTATTTAAATATTTTTTCAATTCGCTTTAAGCAATACCAATACCGCGCCGCTACCACCATCATTCGCTTTTGCCTGTGCATAGGCAATCACTTCATCTTTTTGCATCAACCAGTTACGCAGTTTATGTTTAAGCACGGGCTCTTTATTGCGGGAACCAAGCCCTTTGCCATGCACAATGCGTACACAGCGTACGCCACGTTTTTTACATTCAGATAAAAACTCGGCAACATATAGTCGCGCTTCATCAGTAATCAGGCCATGCAAGTCAATACTGGCTTGTACCACCCAATGGCCGCGTCGCAGTTTGCTTAAAATGTCGGGCGAATGACCATCGCGTAGATACAAAAGCTCTTCACCACTTTCAAGCTCATATGCGGGAATATAACCATCACTCAGCGAATCAACGAGCGCTTGTTTTTCGTCACGAATAAATTGTTGCGGAATAGGTTTGGGGCGGGGGATATGCGGTTCGATGCGTTTGGCTTTAAGTGGGCGTGCATCTTTAACTGCCTCTTTAAAAAGTTGCCGCTCTGTTTCATCTATGACTATTTCAGATGCCTGGTCTTTATTCGGACGTTTGTCTGACATAGCGGGAAGCACCTAAGAGGTATGAGTCAGCTAATTATAGGCGTGCTGACCAAAATAAAAAACGCAGGTCAGGGTTTACCTGTGCCTGCGTTTTTGCTTTGCTACTTAAATTACTCTACAACTGCTTCGGATAACCCATCGAGATAGCGTTCGGCATCAAGCGCTGCCATACAACCCGTACCTGCGCTGGTCACTGCTTGGCGATACACATGGTCTTGCACATCACCTGCCGCAAATACGCCAGGTACGCTGGTTGCAGTAAAATTACCTTTGCGCCCAGCTTGAGTGACGATGTAACCGCCTTCCATTTCAAGCTGGCCTTCAAAGATGTCAGTATTCGGCTTGTGACCAATCGCAATAAACACGCCTTTGAGGGGGATATCTTTGCTACTGCCATCTTGCACATTTTTAAGGCGCATACCAGTCACACCTGTTTGGTCGCCGAGCACTTCATCCAGCGTTGAGAATAGTTGCAGCTCTATCTTGCCTTCTTTTACGCGCTCATTCACTTTATCTACCAGGATTGCTTCAGCTTTGAATTTGTCACGCCTATGCACCAGCGTGACTTTGCTGGCGATATTAGACAGATACAACGCTTCTTCAACCGCAGTATTGCCGCCACCGACCACAGCCACTTCTTGGTTGCGGTAGAAGAAACCATCACAGGTAGCGCAAGCAGAAACACCTTTGCCTGCGAAAGCTTCTTCAGACGGTAACCCCAGATATTGCGCAGAAGCACCAGTCGCAATAATCAAGGCATCACAAGTATATTCACCAGCATCACCAATTAACCGTATTGGCTTTTCGGTGAGTTTGGCCGTATGGATATGATCAAAAATCATTTCCGTATTGAAGCGCTCAGCATGTTTCTGGAAACGCGCCATCAACTCCGGGCCTTGCACGCCATCGGCATCCGCTGGCCAATTGTCAACTTCTGTTGTCGTCATCAATTGACCGCCTTGGGCGATACCAGTGATCAATACTGGTTTAAGGTTTGCGCGCGCAGCATATACCGCCGCCGAATAGCCCGCTGGGCCTGAGCCCAGTATGAGTAAATGAATGTGTCTTGTGGCCATGCTTAAAGCTCCTGAATACCTGTTAAATGCTTGTTATATTACTGATTACTTTGATGTTGGTTATTTGGACAATAAGCTGCGCAACATCCATGCAGTTTTTTCATGCACTTGCAGGCGTTGTGTAATCAAGTCAGCCGTCACTTCATCATCTACTGCATCTGCAGCAGGAATCAAGCTACGACCAGTGCGCACAACAGTCTCATGTCCATCAATTAAGGCTTTTACCATATCATTGGCTTCAGGTACCTTTTCAGTTTCTTTAATAGAAGTCAGCTTGCTGAAATCTTTGTAGGTCCCAGGGGCAACAAAATCCAGTGAACGGATACGCTCAGCAATCAGGTCTGTGGCTAACCACAGTTCGTTGTACTGCTCTTCAAACATCAGGTGCAAGGTACGGAATTGTGGGCCAGTAACGTTCCAGTGGAAGTAATGGGTTTTGAGATACAAGGTATAAGTGTCAGCCAGAAATACTGATAAACCGTCAGCGATTTTCTTGCGGTCTTTTTGTGAGATGCCAATATCCATGATTAATTCTCCATATATTCAAGTGCTGGTTGGTATGAAGATGACAAACATCATCATCTTAGGTTCTGTTTCTTAATAGTACAAATTGATTATATATATCAGTTCAATGTGCTCAGGCTATCGGTGTTTATCCTACCCAATTGTCAGATGCAGGCAAATCAAGCGGTATTACGCCATTCAATTTTGCGTTCAAAATCGCGGCTCTAACGATCGCGATTGCTTCAGGCCTAGGGAAGCTCTTACGCCATGCCAATGCCATTCTACGCATAGGTGCGGGCGGATCGAAAGATTTAAAGACCAGCATGCGATTTTCTTCACGCGTTGGTATGCAGGCGGTACAAGGTAATATAGTCATGCCCACGCCAGAGGCAACCATATAACGTATGGTTTCCAAGGAGCTGCCTTCAAGCGTTTGCTGAATGCCGTTTTCATTTTGGCTATTCGCGAGTTTTGGACACATTTTAATGACTTGGTCACGGAAGCAATGCCCAGCGCCTAGCAATAGAACGGTTTCTTCACCTAATGATTCTGCGCTGATGGTTTTTCGCTTATTCCATGCATGATCTGACGACAAGGCAAGTTGAAAAGGCTCATCATAAAGTGCTTGTGTGACAATTCCAGGCTCTGAAAATGGTAATGAGATGATAATCACATCTACTTTGCCTGCTTTGAGTTGTTCGCGCAGATTGCCTGTGTAACTTTCCTGAATGATGAGCTGCATTGCGGGCGCATGTTGTTTTAAATACGGCAGCATTTGTGGCAGCAAGTAAGGGCCGGCAGTATAGATGGCGCCGATACGTAATGGATGCGCCAAGGGGTCGCCACTTTGCTGTGCAATGCTTTTAATGCCTGCGGCTTCTTCCAGTATGCGCGCTGCTTGGGCAACAATCAGCTCGCCTACGGCGGTTAACGTGATTTCATTAGAGCCACGCTCAAAGATTGAAATGCCCAGCTCTTCCTCGAGCTTTTTTATGCCTACACTGAGTGTGGGCTGGCTAACGAAGCAAGCTTCTGCTGCGCGCCCAAAGTGACGTTCGCGAGAGACGGCAACGACATAACGAAGTTCGGTCAGGGTCATA
>DATHWP010000086.1:0-33202 GCA_035460505.1 Methyloradius sp.
AATGGATGGCTATGCATTTAATGCGGATGGCCAGAATGCAAATGGCGAAACACGCCTTAAGGTTGCTGGCGATGCTTTCGCTGGCAGCAATTTTACTGGCACTCTGCAACGCGGCGAGTGCGTGCGCATCATGACTGGCGGAGCGATTCCTGCAGGTGCAGATACCGTCATTCCGCAGGAATATATCAAGATTGACGGTGGGGCTATTGTATTTGCCGAACCGCTTAAACAGGGAAGAAACGTCCGCTACGCGGGTGAGGATTTAAAATTAGGCCAAGTGGTTTTATCAAAAGGCCATATGATCCATGCCGCTGATTTGGGCCTGATCGCCTCACTAGGCATAGGCGAAATCAAGGTATATCGAAAGCTGCGCGTAGCGATTTTCTCTACGGGCGACGAGCTAGCCAGTGTTGGTCAAGCGCTCAACATCGGTCAGGTGTATGACAGCAATCGTTACACGCTTTATGGCATGTTAACCCAGCTGGGTATTGAGATCATCGATTTGGGTGCGGTAAAAGACAACCCTCAGTTGCTGGAGCAAACCCTCGCAAAAGCAGCAGAACAAGCCGACATTATCATCACCAGCGGTGGAGTATCAGTAGGCGCGGCAGACCACATGAAAGCTCTGCTGAAAAAACTCGGCCAAGTGGTTTTCTGGAAAATCGCCATGAAGCCAGGTCGCCCTCTCGCTTATGGCAAAGTCGGCAGCGCCCATTACTTTGGCCTGCCTGGCAACCCAGTTGCCGTCATGGTCACGTTTTATCAGTTTGTGCGTGATGCGGTGTTATTCATGATGGGTCAGCCCACACCAAAACAGCAGCCCTTGTTGTCAGTGGTTTGCACTTCGGGCATCAAAAAACTCAAAGGCCGCACCGAGTTCCAGCGTGGTATTTTATTTACGGATACTGATGGGCATTGGAAAGTCAAAACCACGGGCAACCAAGGATCTGCAATTTTGAGCTCTATGTCAGCCGCCAACTGCTTTATTGTGCTAGATGAAGAAACGGGCAATCTGGATGCGGGTTCAACTGTGCAAGTGCAACTGCTTGAAGGAATTATCTAGCGATACTTGCCAGTAATTCTTATCGAGCATCCATCACAAAATTAAACTCTACGCCGTTGCCTGCTGGGTCTCTGAAGAATATCTGCCTAACGTGTGTCGCTTCAATCACACGGCACGTAAATTCAAGTCCTCGTTCTGCTAGTAAGACTTCAGTAGCGGCATAATCAGTGCAAGTAAATGCCACATGATCAAAGGTGGTTTGCACGTCTGTCAAACGTACTTCGCCATCTTTAGCTTCCGAGAGATGCAACACATCTTTGCCAGATGCATACAGCCAATAACCAAAACTCCTTAAAGCTGGCCGCTCACCCAACTGCAAACCAACCACTTCACAATAAAAATCTCTAAGCCGCTCAAGCAAAGGCCGTGGCGCACGTATGTTGTAATGATTAAATCCTGAAACTGCCACAAGTATCTCCCTGTGAATATCAATACTAAACATTAAGTTTAACGCCGTTTACAACAGCATTAACCAGTAAATTCATGAAAATACTGATGCGCAATTGTAAGTGTTTGTAATAAAGTCACGCTCAATTATTAAATCAATATATCAGGGAAGATTCACCATGTTCACCAGAAAGACTCTGCCACTGGCACTTCTAAGTATTTACAGCATCAGCCAATCTGCTTGGGCTGAAGAAACCACAGCGGTTAGTAAAGAAAAAATCACCATCACGGCGCCTGTGGTTGTCACAGCAACCCGCATCGAACAAAACAGCTTTGATCTGCCAGTGTCGATTGATGTTGTGAAAAAAGAAGATATTCAAGATGGTCAATTAGGCATGACTCTCTCTGAAAGCTTGATTCGCGTGCCTGGCATTACCGCCCAAAATCGTACCCAGATGGCACAAGATCCTCAGATTTCTACCCGCGGGTTTGGCGCACGTTCTGCCTTTGGTGTGCGAGGATTGCGACTATATGTAGATGGCATTCCACTCAGCATGCCTGATGGTATTGGTCAGCCAGGCAATGTGGATTTAGATGTGGTCAGTAGCATAGAAGTGTTACGCGGCCCATTCTCATCGCTATATGGCAATTCTTCTGGTGGCGTGATTCAGCTATTTACAGAAAAATCACCTAAAACACTCGAACTATCGGGAGGTACTACTTTTGGCAGCTATGGCACACATAAAGAGAATGTCAAAGCAGCTGGAACATCTGAAGGCATTCAATATCTAGTGAATTATTCTGACTTTGAATCAGATGGTTATCGAAACCATAGTGCCAACAACAAAACACAAGGCACGGCAAAATTTGGTATTGAAATTAGCGAAGATACCAAGCTAACCGCGCTGGTTAACTGGTTTGATCAGGATGCACAAGACCCTCTTGGCCTTACAAGAACACTGGCATTTAGCAACCCGAAAAGTGCTGTCGGCGCAGCATATTTAGCTAATACCAGAGTAAGTCGGAGTAATACCCAAGCTGGCTTCAACCTTGAACACAAAATTGATGAAAATAACACGCTCACATTCGTCAATTACGTAGGCACAAGAGAAAATCTGCAATACCTGCCTGTCAGCGCATCTGGCTCTACAGGCCGAGCTAGCCAGATATCACGTGACTTCTGGGGCACGGACCTGCGCTGGGATCATCTAGGTATGTTTTTGGAGAAGAACTATACATTCAGCCTAGGTACAACTTACGGCAAGATGAACGATGCACGTACCGATATCAATACAATCAATGGCGTACTCAATACAACGCCTGCTGGATTAAATCGTAACGAGAAAAATATTGCCTATAATTTTGACCAATATGCACAAGTTAAATGGTCTGCTCTCGACAATCTCGATCTGCATGCGGGTGTTCGACATACCAAGGTTCAACTCAAAGTTGAGGATAACCTTTTTACCAATGGCGATAACAGCGGAAAAGCTGAATATCAAAAAACAACTCCGGTTGTCGGTGCTGTATGGAAAGTCAATCCAGCCATTAACCTGTATGCAAACTATGGAAAAGGTTTTGAGACGCCTACTTTTGTTGAAGTTGCTTACTCTGGCCCCACGGGCGGTGTGCCAAACCTGGGATTAAGTCCAAGTCAGAGTCGTAACTTTGAAGTAGGTACCAAGGCATTTATTTCCGACAATACCCAAATAAATCTAAGCCTTTTCAAGACTCTGACAGAAAATGAGATCGTGATTCAGGCTGGCGGTGCATTTACTACCTATACCAATGCTGGAAAGACTTCACGTGATGGTGTGGAATTATCACTCAACTCTGAGCTCCCACATAACTTCTCGCTTTATGGCGCCTATACATTGCTGAACGCGAAGTTTGATTCTGACTTTATCAGCAATGGCAATACAGTCAGGTCTGGCAATACCATTCCCGGCACATATCGCACTCAGGCTTATGGTGAGGTCGCTTGGAAGAATCCACCTACTGGTTTCCGTACTGCATTTGAAGTACGCCATAACAGCATGACTTATGTGAACGACATCAATACAGACAATGCTCCTGACTACACCATATTCAATATTCGGGCAGGCTTTGAGCAGAAAATAAAAAGCTGGAAACTAAGCGAGTATATGCGCGTTGAAAACCTGTTTGATAAAGACTACATAGGCTCCATCAAGGTAAATGATACCAATGCACGCTTCTTTGAACCAGCTGCTGGCCGTAACTGGTTAGTTGGCCTCAATGCTAATTACGCTTTTTAATATCACTGATTTCTGTAACGTAACTTTAATCACCAACAACTTCTCTCATATCCATAAAATGCTTCATTGTGCAGCGCATTTATTCATTCAGATATTCACAACATAGAATGAATAAATGCTTGTTTTTAGTGTCTTAGGTAATATGAATACATAAGCCAAATGATATTGGTCAGTATGAATAGTAGTTTGAGGAGAAAATGATGATTAGCAAAAACTTGGCATTGAACATAGGCGCATCAGCAGCGTTGTTACTTGCGTTTAATACTGCAGCATGGGCTGAGGCATCTGACCAGCTTTGGCCTGTAGTCAAAGAGGCTTTCTTCACCAACCGCAATATTGAAGAAGTCGATTTCATCAAGATTACTGGGCCTAAGCGTGCTGAGAGCGGCGCGCAAGTACCAGTGACTATCTCTATCGATAAGCCACAGTCTGACGCGAATGCGATTAAAAGCTTGTATGTGATTGTGGATGCCAACCCAATTCCACTGGCGGCCACTTACCATCTGAATGAAGCGCTAGGTAAATTCGAGCTTTCAACCCGTATCCGTATGGAAACTGATTCCTACATCCATGTAGTTGGCGAGGCGGCTGATGGCAAGCTGTATATGTCTAAAGTGGCGATACGCGCGGCTGGTGGCTGTGGTGGTACTGTGGATGGTGATGATGCAGCCGTGCGTGCAGCGGCAGGCAAGATCAAATTGCAGGTTGAAAACCCGATCAAGGTAGGGCAAGAAACACCGACTACTTTTATTATCAGACACCCAATGCGTACAGGTTTACAGCGCGATCTTGTATCACAAGGCTATGTGCCCGCTTTTTACATTCAGAAAGCTGCATTCACCTTTAATAACAAACCTGTGATGAATGTCGATTTTGGCGTTGGCACGAGTGAAGACCCTTACCTGCGATTTAATTTCGTTCCAGATGCGCCAGGCGTATTGCAAGTAAAAGCCGAAGATAATGAAGGTGGCGCATTTTCAAATCAGGTAACACTCACTAATTAAATCTACGTGAATCTGCAATTAAAAAAGGCGCATTTAAGCGCCTTTTTTATTAGATCACTGCATCGACTATTTCAATAAGGACATACGCTTCAACGTACCGTCTTTATCAATCACCAGATGCTTTAACGCGCCTAGCACATGCAGCACAATGACTATGGCAAACACCAGCGCCAAGAACTCATGTATCTCTACAAAAATCTCACGCTTGGTATTGTCATTGAGGCCGGCAATGACTTGGATACCAAACCATTTCACGCCGTATTTGCTGTATGCCGCCATGATGAGTCCGCTGAGTGGCATGGCAATCATGAGCAAATACAGTGTGTGATGGGTTGCGTGCGCCAGTTTTTTCTCCCACGGCTTATGTGATTCAAGCATCACGGGCGGTTTATGCGTAATACGCCATAAAATACGCAAGACAATCAACGCGAGTACCGTCACACCAATGGATTTGTGCAAATTAAAATAGAAAGTACGCGGGGAAACTGCTTCAGCAAGTTGCAACTGGTAAACACCCAGATCAAACAAATCGAATGTGGCTGTTTTTGCCGCCTCTTTAGGCAAGTCACACATATACCAACCTAGCGCCAACATGAAGATAATCCCCAAGCCTATCAACCAATGTAAAACCACGGCGGTTTTGGTGTAATGCGTACTTGTAATAGCCATTTTATTGCCTTGTGTGAATGATGATGTGAATCAGTAAACTTAAGCCTTCGATTTTGAAGGCATTACCCTTATGGAGCAAGCCTTTTGAGCCATGCTTACCTTAAGACGCAGATTAAATGCCCAAGTTCACAGCCATTATTTCATGGCCAAAATAGAGTCCGTTCATTGAACATGCTTAATTCACCTGCTGTCATAATGATTCACAACACGTCAGATGTTGAATCACCACTATAAGCTTATGAGGAGTATCACATGCAGTTAATCAATCGCTGGCTTTTTGCCTGTTTTGCAATAGCTACACTGGCTGCTCAAGCTGAGCCATTATCAGTCACAAAAGTGGCTGACGGCTTATATGTACATCAAGGCGTGCATGAAGATTTATCAGAAGGCTACCACGGCGATATTGCTAATATCAGCTTTGTGATTGGTAGCAAAGGTGTGGCTGTGATTGATACAGGCGGCAGCTTTAAAACTGGCCAAGCATTGCATGATGCCATCAGAAAAATTACGCCGCTGCCCATCCTCTATGTCATTAATACCCACGTTCACCCTGACCATATCTTTGGTAACGCGGCTTTTGTGGCTGATAAACCAGCATTCGTGGGCCATGCAAAGCTGGCTGATGCGATGACACTGCGAGCAGATGCCTATATGCGCACGAACCAAACCTGGATGGGTGAAGCATTTGCAGGCAGCGAAATCGTCAAGCCTACTCTCGCGGTGCAAGATATATTAACGCTGGATATAGGCGATAGAAAACTCATACTCACTGCTTACCCTAAAGCCCATACCAACACTGACATCACCGTATTAGATAGCAAAACTAATACCTTATGGACTGGCGATTTATTGTTTATTGAACGCACCCCTTCAGTAGATGGTGATATAAAAGGCTGGCTGGCTGTCATAGACCAGTTGAAAAAATTGAAAGTGAGCGAGGTAGTTCCAGGCCACGGAATGCCCACAAAAGACGGGCAAGCGGCCTTTAGTAAAGAGCAGCATTACCTTGAAACCTTGCTTACGGATATTCGTGGCAGCATTAAAAAAGGTGAAGTAATGGAGAAGGCGATGGATACCGCTGCTGCCTCAGAAAGAAATAACTGGGTACTGTTTGATATCGTCAATCGCCGCAATGTGAACAATCTCTACCCTGCGCTGGAATGGGAGTAACTGCAGCTCAAAACAATGCAGATTGATAGAACGCCAACTGGCCTCAGGCAAAGGCCAGACAAGCCTGAACGGCCTTAAAAGCTTGATGTATAATCATTGGCTTTGATGCAAGCTGTTAATGCGATACTCTGGTCATTATTTAATCATTATCTAACCTGAATCATCCAACTCCCTTTTGGCCTCCCTTTCTGACAATCGTATATCAGACCAGCATTTCGTATGGATGCTGGCATTGTCGCTCGGGCTACACGCTATGTTGCTGTTGTCTTTACCGAACCTGTTGCAAATAAAAAAACAATTGCCCACCGTATTACAGGTTGAAATGGCTAAGACCGAGGCACCTGCTCCAGTCGCTCAACCAGAACCATCACCAGAGCCGGCAGCCCCGCAAAAAAACATTACGCCCAAACCTGACATTAAACCTGCGCCTATCAAGTCATCGCCAGCACCAATCAATAACGACGCGCCAAGACCAGTTGAGCATATTGCTGAAACACCGCCAATCATCAGCACCGCCCCAAAAGCTGAAGTAGCACCTGTCGTTGTCGTGCCACCGCCGCCTCCAGAACCCCCTAAACCTGTAGTCCCTAGCCAGCAGGATATTGATACAGCCCGTAACCAGTACGGTACAGAGCTAGCCAATGCGCTGGCAAAATACAAGCAGTACCCTAAAATAGCGCAGATGCGCGGCTACCAAGGCGATGTGCTGGTGGATGTGCAGATGGATAGCAACGGCAACGTCACGTCGAGCAAGATTCATCAATCTAGCGGTTACGAATCG
The DNA here is from genome assembly GCA_035460505.1 of Methyloradius sp. Taxonomy (GTDB): domain Bacteria; phylum Pseudomonadota; class Gammaproteobacteria; order Burkholderiales; family Methylophilaceae; genus Methyloradius. The sequence continues at coordinate 7,351 of DATHWP010000086.1, forward strand.
CTAGATAACCAAGCGCTGGATATGGTCAAAAAAGCATCACCACTGCCTCCACCACCCGCATTATTACGTGGGCGTTCTTTTAATGTTTTAGTGCCCGTATCTTTCCATTTACAGGAATAGATCAGCATGCTGAATTTTCGAAAAATCACCAAAGGTATTTCAGAAAAGTCACTGAAAGACATACTGCTTCTTCATGAACTAGCCTTTATCTTGCTGGTAGCGATCTCCGGCATGGCTGGTGCAATAGGCATCCACATGTGGGATAAAGCCTCGCATGAATCACAACGTATCAACTTGCTGGTACAGGAAATACAGCAAACGCGCGGTGACTTGTATCGGCAAATGAAAGAATTGTTTGATGCGGTTTTTCTGAAAGACCCAAAAGCACATGATGAATACGATGCCTATACCACTTCGGTAAAAAAGCACTTTGAACAGCTCAATCAATTGGCGGTAGGCAATGAGGAGCGCGAAGCCATACAAGAGCTGAAGGCGAGTTACCTTGCCTTTGTGGATGAAACCAGCTCAATGTTCAATCATCAACAGGCCTTATCCACTGAATCCCTGCAAAAGAGCCTGAATACCGACTTGGAAACGGGCATCTTTTATCGTTATGAAGCTGTATCTGCGCGCGCTGAAAAATTACTGATGCTCAAGCAGCAAGAGTTACAACAGCGGCTTGAAGACGCTAAACACAACTCTGTGACCATCCTCAGCATTCCCATCATGCTCGCTGCACTTTTATTTTTATTCTCACGAGTATTTCTAAAACGGGCGATTGTCAGGCCCATAGAGCGCGTATTGCTCGCAACCACAGAGATCAGTGCAGGCAGGCTTGAACACAAAGTACCTGAACAAGGCGCAGCTGAGATCGCCACCCTTTCGCGCGCTATCAACCATATGGCAAAAGAATTGGCGCGTAGCCAGGAAGCATTAGTTCGTACGGAGAAACAGGCTGCGCTTGGCTTGCTTGTGCCTATGCTGGCGCATAACATCCGCAACCCCCTCGCCAGTATTCGGGCTACTGCACAAGTGGCTGATGTGGATGAGCTTGATGCTGAAACCCAAGGCGCATTTCGCGATATTATTGGTGCCGTGGATGGCTTGGAGCGCTGGACGGGGGCGCTGTTAGCCTATTTGCACCCACTCAAGCCACAGCCAGAACACACCAGCCTGCGTAAGATTATTGCTGGCTCAATGGTACATTTACAGAAAATCAGCCAGGAAAAATTCATTACGCTTGAGTTGCCTATTTGGGAAAACGTGGATGATGGCATGTTTACTGACCAGCATTTGCTGGAACAAGTGCTCTATAACTTATTACTCAACGCGATTGAAGCGGCATCCACGCATACCAAGATTGAAATATTTGCTGACATCGCGGAGCATGCATTACGCATATTGATCGCAGACCGCGGGCCAGGCATGCCTTTTACGCCAGACCCGCATGCAGTGAGCCCAGGACCGACCACAAAACGATTCGGCACAGGGCTAGGCATACCATTCGCCTTCAAAGTATGTGAAGCACTCAGCGGCAGCATCACATTCAAACCCCGAGATGGCGGCGGCACACTCATTGAGATAGAGATTCCGCGTTTTCACGCTGAATCAGCTGACTAGACCTAAGTTTTTTTACGATATTCTGCAGGCTAAAAATCTTTTCAATTGTTCGCTATCTTTGCTTGCCTTAATGGCAATTTTTAACAACAATAGAAGCGTGTTCAATTCGATTTCAATCATGCTTAACCAAACTGTTACGACATTCACATTACCCGCTACCAGCGGCAAGACTTTTAACCTTGCCGAATTCAAAGGCAAGACTCTCGTTATCTATTTTTATCCTAAAGATTCAACGCCAGGTTGCACTACACAGGGCGTGCAGTTCCGTGATGCCTATGCCGAATTCCAAGCTTTAGGCGCTGAAATTTTTGGGGTTTCAAGAGATAGTGTGAAATCGCATGAAAACTTTAAAGCTAAATATAGCTTTCCGTTTGAATTACTGTCAGATTCTGAAGAATTGGCCTGCAACCTGTTTGGCGTCATGAAGATGAAGAACATGTATGGTAAACAGGTACGTGGGATTGAACGTAGTACATTTATTATCGATAAGGAGGGTAAGTTGATACATGAATGGCGTGGTGTGAAGGCGGATGGCCACGCACATGAAGTCTTAGCGTTTTTAAAGTCTAGCCAGCAGTAAGGTCTCGATTTTCTAATGTGGGTATGCGTTAAATTAGTACGATTTAATAAACTCTTTGATTTCATTAACTGTTGTTTAATTGGAAAACTATCCTCATGACAAAAAAGCTTGCAGGCAGCACCAAATTATTCGTTCTTGATACCAATGTGTTGATGCATGATCCATCAAGCCTTTTCCGATTTGAAGAGCACGACATCTACGTACCAATGGTGACGTTAGAAGAGCTGGATAACAACAAAAAAGGCATGACCGAAGTCGCCAGAAATGCGCGCCAGGCTAGCCGTAATCTTGAAGAAATCGTTGGCACCAATCTCACTAAACTCGAAGAAGGTTGCCCGCTTTCAATCAACGGTAACAAACATATTAGTGGCCGCCTGTTTCTACAAACAGAAGAAATCAGCGTTGTATTACCTGGCTTAGCGGGTAGCAAAGCCGATAACCAGATTCTTGGTGTCGTGCTTGATCAGCAGAAAAAACATGCTGACCGTCAGGTGATCCTAGTCAGTAAAGATATCAATATTCGCATCAAGGCACGCGCCATCGGCGTGCTGGCAGAAGACTACTTTAACGACAAAGTACTTGAAGACACCGATTTGCTTTACACGGGCATGAAAGAGTTGCCTGCAAACTTTTGGGAAAAGCACAGTAAGGAACTCGAATCATGGCAAGACGCAGGCCGTATGTTCTATCGCATTACGGGGCCGCTCTGTAAAGGCTTTATTACCAACGAGTTTGTCTATTACGAATACGAAAAACCATTCCATGCTATTGTGCGTAGCCAGCAAGGCAATACCGCTGTGCTGGAAATCGTTAAAGATTACTCCCAAAGCAAACATAACATCTGGGGTATCACCGCGCGTAACCGCGAACAAAATTTCGCGCTCAATCTGTTGATGGATCCGAATGTGGATTTCATCACTTTGCTTGGTCAAGCAGGTACAGGTAAAACCTTACTCACCTTGGCTTCTGCCCTCACACAAACACTGGATAAAAAGATCTACAGCGAAATCATCATGACCCGTGTCACAGTACCTGTAGGTGAAGACATCGGCTTCTTACCTGGGACTGAAGAAGAAAAAATGGCGCCATGGATGGGTGCACTGGAAGATAATCTGGATGTGTTGAATAAATCTGATGAAGAAGCTGGTGAATGGGGACGCGCTGCAACACAGGACTTGATCCGTACCCGCATCAAAATAAAATCATTGAACTTCATGCGTGGCCGTACTTTCTTACATAAGTTCCTGATCATTGATGAAGCACAAAACTTAACGCCAAAACAGATGAAAACGTTGATTACACGCGCTGGCCCAGGCACTAAAGTTGTCTGCCTTGGTAACATCGCACAGATTGATACGCCTTACTTAACAGAAGGTAGCTCAGGTTTAACTTACGTAGTCGATCGCTTCAAAGGCTGGGAACACAATGGTCACGTTACACTGGTACGTGGCGAGCGTTCACGTTTGGCAGATTTTGCCGCAGAAGCCTTGTAAAAAGGCTATCAACAAAAAGCTTTTCGGGGATGAGAAGAACACCTGATGTTTGGGTGGCGATGTAACCTATGAATTTCGGCTTCTATATTATATTAGCGGCGCAGTTTTTATCTGCGCTCGCTGATAATGCTTTGCTTTTTACTGCAATCGCCTTGCTCCGTGAGTTAAGTGCGCCTGATTGGCACGAACCTCTGTTGCTGCAGTTCTTTGTAATTTCATACATTATCTTGGCACCAGTTGTCGGCTCATTTGCCGATGCCTATCCCAAAGGTAATGTCATGTTCGTCGCCAATGCCATCAAGTTCGTAGGCAGTATTTCCATGATATTTGGCATGCCACCCCTATTTGCCTATGGCATTGTAGGTATAGGGGCGGCGGCATACTCCCCTGCCAAATATGGCATTCTCACTGAATATTTACCTTCTAACATGTTAGTGAAAGCCAATGGCTGGATGGAAGGCTCGACTGTCATGGCGATCGTATTGGGAGCCATACTCGGTGCCGTATTACCTAATATCAGCATTCAAATCTCGCTGGCAATCATTACCCTGCTATATATGGTGGCAGCTATTTTCAATATCTACATTCCCAAGTTGCCACTTGATCATAAATTATCCAAACGCAACCCGCTTTATGTGCTCAAAGACTTCAGTCATTCATTCAAAGCACTATGGTGTGACCCGCAAGGACAAGTCTCGCTAGCTGTTACGACCTTGTTCTGGGGTGTAGGCGCTACATTACGCTTTGTAGTGATTGCCTGGGCAGCCTACGCGCTTGGATTTAACCAGAGTGAAGGCACATACCTGACAGTGGTTGTTGCAGTGGGTATAGCCATAGGTTCCGTGATTGCAGCCAGCATGATCAAGCTAGAAGAGTCGGTCAAAGTGCTACCTGCGGGTATCGTCATGGGCTTACTAGTGATCTCGATGATATTCATCACTGAGTGGCATATTGCATGCCTACTATTAGTGGCGATTGGCGTATTGAGCGGTTTTTTTGTGGTACCGCTGAATGCGCTTTTACAGCATCGTGGGCATTTACTGATTGGCGCAGGTCACTCGATAGCAGTACAAAACTTTAATGAAAATCTAGGCATTTTGATATTAAGTGGCGCTTATACCCTAATGGTAAAAGCAGGTATTCCAATCAACCTGATTGTTGTCTCATTTGGCTTGTTTGTAAGCTTGAGCATGGCAGGCATCTACCGCATATATCGCAAACAAATTAATGCACCAACCTAAAAGTACCGCCAATAAAAAAGCCTCAGACAATAATCTGAGGCTTTTTTATTGGGTGCTTCTATACTAACAATCCGTGCTTAGTGCAGCTTGATTTTAGCTTCCGTTCTTCTGGTGATAATACGTGCAAGCGTCTGCAGGAATACCACAAAGAATCCATGTAGTGCCATCAAGTGCATTTTATAAAGCGATTGATACATGATGCGCGCGAATAAGCCCTCGATAAACAAACTACCACCATCAAGCGTACCCATCAAATTACCTACGGTTGTGTAATGCCCAAGGTTGACTAACGAGCCGTAGTCACGATAGGTATATTCTGGCAATGATTTACCTGCAATCCTGTTCTTCACTGTTTTAACCAGCATAGAGGCCTGTTGGTGTGCAGATTGTGCCCTAGGTGGTACGTTACTATCATGGCCTGGCCAAGGGCAGGCAGCGCAATCACCGAAAGCAAAAATACTGTCGTCCAGTGTGGTCTGCAAAGTACGTTTAACCACAAGCTGATTGATACGGTTTGCCTCCAGACCATCGAGATTACTAAGGAAATCTGGTGCTTTGATACCTGCAGCCCACACCACTAGCTCAGAAGGAATAAACCGGCCACTGTGCGTATAAACGCCCTTTTCTGTCACCTCAGTCACACGCTCACCCGTGTAAACATGCACACCCAGTTTATTCAACTCCAACTTCACAGAGTCAGACAAGCGCGGTGGCAAGGCTGGCAAAACGCGATCGCTGGCTTCAATAATAGAAATCTTGATGTCGCGGTCTGGGTTAATCTTATCCATACCGTAGGCAGTCAATTCGCGTGTTGTATTGTGTAGCTCTGCAGATAACTCAACACCTGTAGCGCCAGCACCGACAATCACCACTTCGAGCTGCCCTTCTTTAACAGGCTCCACTTGGGTCTGCGCACGCACCACGGCATTATGCAAGCGCCTATGGAAACGCTCTGCCTGATTTTGGGTATCCAGCGCAATTGAATACTCGCTGGCACCCTTGATACCAAAGTCATTGGTTGTACTACCAATCGCAATGATTAAAGTGTCATATTTAAAGGTACGGCGCGGGATGATTTCCATGCCCTCATCATCATAATAAGGCGTGATATAGACTTCTTTTTTAGCACGATCAATGCCGTCCATACTGCCAAGCCGATAACGAAAATGATGCCAGTGCGCTTGTGCAATATATTCAAGCTGATGTTTATCAGGGTCCATACTGCCAGCTGCAATTTCGTGTAGCAATGGCTTCCAGATGTGAGTTCTGGTGCGGTCAACCAGCGTAATCTCAGCCTTGCCTTTTTTACCGAGCTTGTCGCCTAGACGTGTAGCTAACTCCAAACCACCTGCACCTCCGCCCACAATGACCACATGATGTAGTCTTGAACTTGAATCTGATGACATATACAACTTTCTACTAAGTTAAAACAAAATCGAGAGGCGCTAGCACTGATTAGCTGTTACCGGTTTCTGTACCGTGGCTACGTATCCAGGCAATAATTTTCAATAGTTCATCTGGCGTTAATCCATTTTCAGGATCCGTACTGTCCATTAGGCCCTTGCCTTTTGCACCCATACCGCCGTTTGTGCCATGCCAAACGGTTTCAAACATGCCTTTATTCGTGCCATCTTTTGGGTAGCGATAGTCTGGTCCGATCAAGCTTGGCCCTACTTGCCCACGTGCGTCTGGACCATGGCATTGTGTACATGAGTAAAGCTGGAATAGTTTTTTGCCTTTTTCTATGGCTTCAGCATTACCTACGTATGTGTTCTTACCTGTAGAGAGAAATTCTTTTGCACTTGGTGTATCAAATAATTCAGTTTTAATTGTTAAAGGTGCGCCATCTTGTGTAGTGACAAAAGCGATCTCTGACCCAGATGATGTATTTCCCGAGGTATTGTTACCCTCTTTCTTACATCCCAGCAAAGCAAACACGAACATCAAAATAATAATATTTAGAATACGCATTTCAGTCTCCTCATTAAATTTTATTTTTTATTTTCAGCCCTACCAGTTTTTAATTTTACGCTAATCTGCCATCAACTAATCAAAAAAAAGCCACTGCTTTTGGCAATGGCTTTTAATCGTTTGCAGGACATAATCACTGATTAATCATTTAACCAGGGTTTGTCGCCACCGCCTTGATATTGAGTACGCAACCAACCGATAATTTTTAAAATATCATCTGTTGGTACTAAATCTGGATTACCAGATACTTGTTGATGCCAGGCAAACATACCGCCATTGCTACCACCTGAAATGGTTTCAAACATGCCTTTATCAGTCACATGCTTGGCATATTGCCAACGGTCATCAGTAATACTTGGCCCTACTTGCCCGCCAGCATTCGCACCATGACATTGTGTGCATGAGTAGTAGCCGAATTTCTTTTTACCTGCTTTTGCCGCTTCTGGGTCAGCAGCATAAAGTTTGGTATATGGGTTAATACAGGTTGCCAAGAATGATTTGGCTTCAGGTGTATCTGTATCGACAGCGACGATTGGTAGTGGGCTACCATCTTTTGTTGAAACCAGTTTACATTCAGCGCTTGCTTGTAACGGTAATACCAACCCAATCAGGGTGAGCATTGTTGCAAAAAATGTTGCTTTTACTGCTTTGCTACCTAACATATCATCTCCTAATTTATAAATAATCTGTAGCTAACGTCAAAACTGCCATTAACTTAAAATATTTAAGTGGTCAGCATGCAGGTTAATAATGACTTATCAACCTGCATATAAACCCAGATTTAGATATTCCTTAACATTCGGTTATTTACCATTCGGCTTTTTGCCTACTCGATCACCATCCACAACTGGTGAATGCGGAATACCATAATCATCTAATATTTTAAGGATATCAGCTTGACGCCTGTCTAATACTGCTTGGATCATCGCCAAGCGTTCTTTATCACGCTTACGAACGCCTAGTGAGATATTCCAGTTCTCTTTTCCCTTTGCGTTAGTTTCCTCATATTCTGGAATAGGAACAACAACTAACGGGATTTTAGATTGTTTAGCATAATAGCCAGCTATTGGGCCCCATGCAATGGCAATATCAATATCGCCTTTTACCAGATCATCTATCAAAAAGCTTGGTGGTAAATTCAAATCACGTTGCATACGATAAGGGCGGGCATTACCCATCAAATCATGGTCAGCGAGTGGGCGAGTAGCTGGGCTCTCGCCAATGATACCAATGACTCCCTTACGTAAATCAGGAGAATCCCAATCGGTAATGTTGTAGCCGCTGTCTTTTCTGTAAACGAATACGTGACCTGAGCGATAGTATGGCTTGGATGTCAGCATAGAATCGTTATCTGATGTTGTACTCATGATCACATCACAACGGTTAGCATTAAGTGTATTTCTCAAGAAGCCTTGGCGGTAATACGCATATGCAAAACTTAATTTCTTACCTAAATCTTCAGCAATCAGTGCTGCAATTTTGTCTTCAAAACCTTCTTGTTTACTATTTGAGTAAGGCATGTTGTCAGGGTCTGCGCATACTTTAAACTCGGTTGTATCTTCAACACGTCGGATTTCCCCAATTCGACCTTCATCTGGGTTTAGCGTTGGAATTTCAGGGTCTGCGGCATAAACACTATGGCTTATTACCGTAGCTCCCAAAAGCATACACATCATCAAGTTTTTCAACATATCTTCCTCGTATTCGTTAGTTATACTTATATAAAAAAACACCCTGCCGAGGCAGGGTGTTTATATGACGCACTAACTTTTATTTAGTTCTAAAAATGTTGCGATTAGGCAGCTTTAAGCTGCCTAAAGCTTCAAATTACAGGCTAAATACGTTTAATGCACCGCCGCCAGGAGCAGCGTTCCACTTGGTCAGTTCTTTATAACCACCAGCTGCACCAAGTGCATCTGTATCGTTATTCAAACCAAGGTTCATCGCTACACCAGCCCAACCGCCGATACCGGACAGTACGCCAACGTATTGTTTACCCTTGTTACCGTAGGTGAATGCATTACCGATTACGCCAGAACCAACTTGTTGTTTCCAGAGCAATTTACCAGTATTAGCATCAACTGCCTTGAAATCACGTTCTAGAGTACCGTAGAACACGATGTCAGAAGCGGTTGTTAATGAACCACCCCAAGCAGAGAACTTCTCTTTGTTGTACCAAACTGCTTTACCCTTGATTGGATCCCAAGCTTCGAAACCACCCATTACGCCATCTGGACCAGCAAACATGGTCAGAGTAGCGCCAACCCATGGTTGACCAGCAACGTACTTGCTTTCAACTGGCTCATAGGTCATGCAAACATGGTTCAATGGAATATACATTAAACCTGTACGTGGGCTGTAAGATTGTGGTTGTTGATCCTTAACACCTAGAGCTGCTGGGCAAACGCCTTTAGCATTGTAATCTTGGTGTGTAGAAGCAGTACCCAACTTGTTAGGAACACCAGTCTTCAAATCAACTGAGCTAGCCCAGTTAACGAATGGGTGAGCCTTAGCAGCAACTAACAGAGTACCGTTAGCAGCATCCCATGTGTAGTTGAAACCGTTACGGTCAGTATGGTGAGCATATGTCTTACCATCTTTGTCGAACAGAACAACTTCATTGATGCCGTCATAATCCCACTCGTCATGTGGAGTCATTTGCATGCCCCACTTAGCGATACCGGTATCAACGTCACGTGCGAATACAGTCATAGACCACTTGTTGTCACCTGGACGTACATCTGGGTTCCAAACTGATGGGTTACCTGTTCCGTAATACACTAAGTTTGACTTAGGATCATATGGCCACCAACCCCATACTGAACCACCGCCGTGTTCCCAGCCGTTTTTAACAGCTTGTGGCTTGAGCCAGGTTTTAACGCCCAGATCTTTTTCACCAATCTTCAGCTTGTCGTTAGCTAAAGGCTTGAATGAACCACCTTCTTTGTTACCGCCGTTTACATCTTCGTAAACTGACAGTGCGCTGTATTGTGGGTTTTCTTTGTTGAAGTCAGCACCAATCAGAACTTCTGAATCTGGACCTGTGCTGTATGCTTTCCATGCCAATGAACCATCTTTCAGGTTATAAGCAGCGATAAAGCAACGTACGCCGAACTCAGCACCTGAGCAGCCGGTCAATACTTTGTCTTTAATCACGTGTGGAGCATTGGTGTTAGTTGCGCCAACTTTAGGATCGTTAACTTTAACGTCCCAAACTTTAGCACCAGTCTTAGCATCAAGAGCAACTAAAGTACCGTCATTTTGTTGCAAGAAAATCTTGCCATCGCCGAAACCAAGACCACGGCTTACGTTGTCGCAGCAAAGAACTGCTTGAACTGATGGATCTTGTTTAGGGAAGTAAGACCAGATGATCTTTTGGTTGTCGTTCAAATCAAGAGCGTAAACATTGTTTGGGAACGCTGTGTGAACGTACATAACACCGTTCAGAACGATAGGTGAACCTTCGTGACCACGGTTTACACCGGTTGCGAATGTCCATGCTGTCTTCAGGCTCTTAACGTTACCTTTGTTAATTTGAGCCAAGGTGCTGTAACCTTGGTTGTTGAACTGGCCACGTGGGTGAACCCAGTTATTTGCATCTTTCATAGCAGCTTCTTGGTCAGCTGCAGCTGAAGCAACCAATGGCATTACCATTGAAGCGCCAACTACTAAACCGAGAGCCAACTTGATTTTGCTCATCTCCATTTTATTTCTCCATAGCTATTACTACTAAGGGTTAAACAACACTAAGCATAAAATACCGTAGCTTTTTATTGATTCGAGCTTTTTACAGTATGGAACGCTTTAATTTTTCACTCGCAACATAGCGAGTAACCTGCATATTAGAACAGTAGAAAATGTTTTGCAATACTCTATTTACAATTTATTTACATTTAACCCAAATATTTGTAACAACTTTAATATTGATATAGTCCAGACGCTTACTGATGTATAATTTAATCAATATAATCAATTACTAATAAATAATATGACCACTAATAACCACACTTACAATTTGTATCCTGAAATCGATATCGCGCGCAGCAACTGGCTAAAAGTGTCTGATTTACATGAAATGTACTACGAAGAATCGGGAAATCTGCAAGGTTTACCTGTTGTTTTCCTTCATGGTGGGCCAGGCAGCGGCTGTAATCCTGCGCAACGCCGATTTTTTGATCCCGCTTTTTACAGAATCATTCTTTTAGATCAGCGTGGCTGCGGTAGAAGTAAACCATTAGGCGAAACCAATCACAATACAACCGATGACCTGGTTGAAGATGTAGATAAACTAAGAGTCGCTTTAGGCATCGAGAAGTGGTTGGTGTTTGGTGGTTCCTGGGGGAGCACGCTGGCACTAGCCTACGCGATTGCACACCCTGAGCGGGCCATCGGGCTCATTTTGCGCGGCATATTTTTAAGCCGCCAAAATGAGCTTGACTGGTTTTTACATGATGTGCGGCATTTTTATCCTGAAGCTTGGGAGAAGCTCACCGCTTATATACCAACCAATGAACACAATGATTTGCTAAACGCTTACTCCACCCGCATATTTTCAGAAGACAAATCCATAAGCGTTCCAGCAGCCACCAACTGGAATGCTTATGAAAGCAGCATCATGACCTTACGCCCGAGCACAGGCGGTGGCGGCAACCCAGTCAGTGATGAAATACAATTGGCGCGTGCGCGGGTGCAACTGCATTACATTTTGAACGATTGCTTTGTAGGTAAGCGAGACATGTTAAAAGAGGCCAGCGCACTAAAACACATCCCCACCACTATTGTGCAAGGCCGTTATGACATGGTATGCCCACCTTTAACGGCTTGGGAGTTGTCTCAAGCCATGCCACATGCAGAGTTTTACATGGTGGCAGATGCAGGACATTCAGCGATGGAGGCCGGCACCACATCCGCACTGGTGGCTGCTACCGAAAAATTCAAAGCATTCAGTTAAAATAGGCGCGCTTCACTCAAACGCTTAGCACTACTCAAACCCAAGGCATATTTTGGCGATTCATTTCAGGCAGGTAAAAGCACTAGGCAAGCATCCAGCAATTGCCTTGCCGCGGGCGGCGTATGCCAAACATAAATACAGCACGCCAGTATTTGTATTGCAGGAAACGCTCAATGCGTTTCGAGTGCACAATGGCTTTAGCATTTCTGCATCGCTTTCCTTTTATGCGCTATTTGCGCTGATCCCGATGGCTTTGCTGATGTTTTTCATGCTAAGCCACCTGATTGTCTCGTCTAACTCTGCCATCGTTAAACTCGCCATACTTACTGGCACACTCGTGCCCAAATTCAGTCATCGCATCATGATTGAGGTTTATAACATTTCAAAACATGGCGCGGTGTGGGGCGTGTTTGGCTTTTTTGTCTTGTTCTGGATCGTCACGCCACTGGCAGGTGCTTTGCGTTCAGCCTTTCATACCATTGCTGCCAGAGTGGAGTCGCCTTCTTTTATTAAACGCAAAATCAAAGACGTACTGGCTGTCATAGGCATACTGGCGCTTTTTCTCATATTCACCTTTTTAGGGTTAATGACCGAAAAGCTGGTTGGTTATATACAACCATTTACGAAGCACACTGCATTGATTACGTCCTTCAGCTCGATCATATGCAGCACATTGCTGATGGCCATGTTCTACCGTTTCTTTTTCCCCGCCCGCATTGCGCTCAAGCACATATTGATTGGCTCTATTGTCACAGGTCTGCTTTGGCTGGCCATGCGGCCAGCATTCACCTTGTTTTTATCCCTGAGCCAATCTTACGGCAGTGTATTTGGCGGCATGAAAAACATGTTTGTTTCTATCGTCTGGCTGTATTACACCTTTATTGTGTTTCTGCTCGGCACTGAGCTCATTGCTACACTGCATAAAAAAGATGTGCTATTGCTCAAGGGACTATTCCACGAAATGCCCGATGACAAAGCACACTATTTAAATGAATTGATGGTGCGCTACGGAAAAACTTACAAAGCTGGCGACTACATATACAAAGAAGGTGATCAGGGGCATGAAATCTATTATGTGGTGGATGGGCAACTGCAACTGATCCACCAAGGCCGCATATTGCGGGATTTGAACGCGGGTGATTATTTCGGCGAAATGGCCTTTTTAACAGACACTGCCAGATACGCAGATGCAAAAGTCAGCACAGATCACACACGCATTATCGTGATCAGCGCAGAGAATATCGAAACCTTACTCTCCAGCGACCCGAATGTTGCCCTGAATTTTCTCAAAGAAATGGCAACACGGCTGCAAGAAACCCAATTGCAAAGCAACTACAGCAACCCTAAGCAGCCATGATTTGCGCCAAATCAATCATGTAAAAGCCTGATTGATTTATCATATCGAATTCGTCATTCAAGATTCAGCAGAAAGCTCTACCGTGTCTCACATTATTGTTGCCGCCCTCTATAAATTTGCCAGCTTGCCAGACTTTCAGGCACTGCAAGCCCCGCTGCTTGATATCTGTGTATCGCATGGGCTGAAAGGCACGCTGTTGCTGGCAGATGAAGGTATCAACGGTACAGTAGCAGGCAGTCGCGAAGGTATAGATGGCATGCTTGCCTACCTGAAATCAGACCCCAGACTTGCGGATTTGGAGCATAAAGAATCGTTCGCTGATGAAATGCCGTTTTACCGCATGAAAGTACGGCTAAAGAAAGAAATCGTCACGCTGGGTGTGCCAGGCGTAAGCCCGAATAAAGCCGTAGGTACCTATGTAAAACCAGAAGACTGGAATGCGCTGATTTCAGACCCAGACGTTGTGCTGATCGATACCCGCAACGGCTATGAATATGACATTGGCACATTTCGTGGTGCAATCGACCCACACACCACCACATTCCGCGAATTCCCCGATTACGTACAACAAAATCTGGACCCCAAAAAACATAAAAAAGTCGCCATGTTCTGCACGGGCGGCATACGCTGCGAAAAAGCCAGCGCTTACATGCTGGAGCAAGGCTTTGAAGATGTTTACCACCTGCAGGGCGGCATCCTCAAATACCTGGAGAACGTGCCCGCTGAAGAAAGCCTGTGGCAAGGCGAATGCTTTGTGTTCGACCAACGCGTGGCTGTCGGGCATGGCTTGGAGCTTGGCGAATATGACCAGTGCCACGCCTGCCGTCATCCTGTGTCGCCAGCAGAAAAAACATCCGAGCATTATATGGAAGGCGTTTCCTGCCCATATTGCTACAACACTTTAACGCCTGAAAAGCGCGTCCGCGTTGCTGAAAGACAAAAACAGGTGGCGCTTGCCAAAGCACGTGGTGAAACACATATCGGCGAAGTGCATATTAAAGAAGCACGAAAAAAATCCCCCTGATACGCAGGCCTGAAGTCTTGCTTGCGTATCACCTTCGCAGAAATACATTATCGTATAACGTTAATTATTTACCATCTCGCACCAATCCTCTCTAAATAAAGCATTCAAGCAATATTGAACTAATTTCTTTTTATTTTGACATATACAGGTTAGTATAAATATGAGATTAAGTATTCAGCTTAACTTTTAAAAAACTTATTAGAAAAAGCGCTTATTCAATCTCATTGATATTTCTATCTCAAACAATTCAACATAAAAGGAATATTGCCATGAATAAAATCGCACTTGTAATGATGACATCTGTACTTGCCATGCCAATGGCTGCGTTCGCTGCAAAAGCAACCACACTGAAAGTAGAAGAAAAAATTGAAATCAATGCACCAGCTTCTGTAGTGTGGGCGAAATCTAATAACTTTAATGATTTGGGCGCCTGGCACCCTGCCGTTAAAAAGACTGAAATACTGGAAGGCACCAATAATAAAGTCGGCGCTGTGCGTTTATTAACGCTGCAAGATGGCGGCACGATCAAAGAGAAGCTCAATGCTTATAGCGACAAAAACAAGTCTTACAAATATCAGATATTGGAAAGCGTATTACCTGTTAGCAGCTATGTGTCCGTCTTTACTGTTAAAGACGTAGCAGGCGGTAAATCATTGGTTGAGTGGAAAGGCCATTTCAAACGCAAAGATGTTTCAGCTACCCCAGCAGCTGGTCAGACTGATGAAGATGCTACCAAGACTATTCATGCGGTTTATACAGGCGGCCTTGAAAACCTGAAGAAGATTAGTGAAGCGAAGTAGTGGTTTAAAGTGTAGTTTCTAAGCAAAATAAAAAAACGCCCATTGGGCGTTTTTTTATTCTACGCCATCAATACCTCTAAAACTCTGTCCAATCCCCATCTTCGGAATTACCCTTGTTAATAATCGCTGGAGCTGCTCCTGGTGGCGAAACTGCTCTGGCTTGCCGAGTAGCTGCATGATTAGATACTGCCAGCCTGACAGGGCTTGAAGTCTGCCCACCATAAAGCTTGAATCTGCTAACCGACTCCATCAGATTAGCCGCTTGCTCAACTAAAGACTCTGATGCCGCCGCCGCTTGCTCCACCAACGCCGAGTTTTGCTGGGTGACCTCATCCATTTGGGTCACCGCATCATTGACCTGATTAATGCCAGTACTTTGCTCTATCGACGCAGCGGTGATTTCGGCCATGATATCGGTCACGCGCTTTACCGAATTCACGATATCTTCCATGGTCTCGCCAGCCTCTTCCACCAACTTTGTGCCGCCCTGCACTTTTTCCACCGACTCTGAAATCAGCTGCTTGATCTCCTTGGCGGCGGCGGCTGAGCGTTGTGCCAGATTGCGCACCTCACCGGCTACAACCGCAAAACCACGCCCCTCTTCTCCAGCGCGCGCTGCCTCAACTGCTGCATTAAGCGCCAGAATATTGGTTTGAAAGGCAATACCATCAATCACAGAAATAATATCTTCAATCTTGCGAGAACTTGAGTTGATGTCTGACATAGTCGTGACCACTTCACTCACCACATTACCGCCCTTAATAGCGACTTGCGACGCTTTGGCTGCCAATTGATTAGCTTGTTTTGCATTCTCGGAGTTTTGTTTCACTGTTGAAGCAAGCTCTTCCATGCTTGCAGCAGTCTTTTCAAGGCTAGAAGCCTGCTGCTCTGTACGCTGAGATAAATCATTGTTGCCCGCAGAGATCTCATTTGCTGCCGTATTGATAGTTTCACCAGTATCTTTGACCGTAGTAATAATTTCGGCCATCGTATCCATCAAGGCATTTACCCCACTGCACAACTCCGCGATAGAGCCAACTTTTCCCTCCAGCGAAATACGCTGAGTTAAGTCAGATTCTTTTGCCAACTGAATCACGTTTTGCGTCTCTTCAACCGCTTTAGCTAATGCTTGTTGCGCACTCACCGCCTCGGTGACGTTCGTTGCATATTTAACAACCTTAGTCACTTTACCGTTCATATCAAAAATTGGATTGTAAGATGCCCCGAGATATATCTCCTTACCCCCTTTACCTATACGCTTGTACTGACCCGCATCAAATTCTCCACGCCCCAGCTTCGCCCAAAACTCCCGATATTCCGAGCTATGTTTATATTCAGCATCTACTAGCATCGAATGATGTTGCCCAATCAATTCACTTTCGCCATAACCCATCGCATTAATAAATGTCTGGTTCACCGTTAAAATCTTACCTTCAGGGGTAAACTCAATCACCGCCTGGTTTTTATTAACGGCTTGCACCTGGTTTTCATAGTCAACATTTCTTAATTTTTCCTGCGTGACGTCCACTACATAATTGGCAACTTTAAATACTTTCCCAGACATATCTTTAATGGGGCTGTAGTAAGCTTGAATCCAGACGATGCTTCCATCCTTAGCAATACGCGTAAACTCACCTGAGACATATTCCCCTGCAAGGATTCTGGACCATAACGCTTGATATTGTGGGGACTTGGTAAAACCTGGCTCTAGAACAATGCCGACATGCTGGCCAACAAGCTCGCTATAGGTATACCCCAAAATTTTCAGGTAGGTTTCATTTGCAAAAATAATTATGCCATCAAGACTGATCTCAACAGCACCCTGAAATCGATCAATAGCCTCTTTCTGCATTCTGTTATCAAAATCCTCAAGCTCTCTTTTCCTGAGTGCAGTGACATCGCACCACTCCAGCGTATTGCCGATGTAGTTTTTGTGCGCGTCATATACAGCAGTGACGTAGAGCGCAAGGATCAGACTACTTACTTTAATATCCGTTTTAAATGGTAGGCGGGAGGTATCAGCCAACATCTTGCGTTGGTGCTCAGGATTTTTATGAAATACGTCTATGCACGTACCTATGATTTTAGAAGCATCAAAAGAAGGAAATGCCTTCTTGAATTCAGCTGTGTTCTCTGTAAATAAGGCATTACTGGCTTCATTGACGTAAGTCACGATAAAGTCGCGGTCCACCACCATAATGGCTGTTGACGAACCTTCAATGGCGCTTCTTATAGCCAGCAATGCCCGCTCTCTCGCCATGAGCGCTTGAATCTGCGCTTCTTTTTCTGCAATCACATTATCTTTAAACTGTTGTTCTGATATAAGTTTTTCGATTTCTTTCTTATTTTTAAACAAATCAAGATTCATGACACCTCTCCTCAGAGTTGTAACATTTTTTTACATCTTGAATGAGTATATGCCTGAAATATGATTCAGGTAATAGCCATTTATGAAATATGTTATTAATTAATATCAGCCTCATATTTCTATTAGCAAATATACAATAAGCGCTCGCATGGCATAATTAACACATGAAACCAGAACTACTACTTGAGCTATTAAAAGAATTAGAACAAGAAGATCCCATTGATTTCTCCGGTCTTCCTTTTGATGAGAACGATCTGCGTCAGCTTGCCTGCCTGAACGTAGTTGAGATCATCAACCAACTTACAGATGCCGCGACGGACGAAGACAAAGAATTGCTAATGGCGGTAACTGTGGCGAAACTTGTACTTGAAAACATGGTGTTGCAAGCCAGGTTATCGATACTGTTGCAAGAATAAAATCTGCCGACAAAAAGAAAAAGGCTTAGATTTTCATCTAAGCCTTTTTCTTTAACAGCTAATTTTATGGTGGGCCTGCACGGACTTGAACCGTGGACCAAAGGATTATGAGTCCTCTGCTCTAACCAACTGAGCTACAGGCCCGAAAAACTTAGTCGTTGCCTGTTTCGAGGAAGCTGCGTAAACGCTCAGACCGTGTTGGGTGACGTAATTTACGTAAGGCTTTTGCTTCTATTTGGCGGATACGCTCACGGGTCACATCGAACTGCTTACCCACTTCTTCCAGCGTGTGGTCGGTATTCATTTCGATACCGAAACGCATACGCAACACTTTAGCTTCACGCGCGGTAAGTGATTCCAGCACTTCCTTGGTCGCATCACGCAGGCTAGCATAAACGGCAGCATCTACTGGTGCCAGCGTGGTCATGTCTTCAATGAAATCACCCAAGTGTGAATCGTCGTCATCGCCAATCGGTGTTTCCATCGAAATTGGCTCTTTGGAGATTTTCAGGATTTTGCGGATTTTATCTTCCGGCATTTCCATCTTCTCAGCCAAAGTTGCTGGATCAGGCTCAAGACCTGTCTCTTGCAGAATCTGGCGGCTGATACGGTTCATCTTGTTGATGGTTTCAATCATATGCACAGGAATACGAATCGTGCGTGCTTGGTCAGCAATCGAACGTGTAATGGCTTGGCGAATCCACCATGTTGCGTAGGTCGAGAATTTGTAACCACGGCGGTATTCAAATTTATCAACAGCCTTCATCAAGCCGATGTTGCCTTCTTGAATCAAGTCGAGGAATTGCAAACCACGGTTGGTGTACTTTTTAGCAATCGAGATCACCAAACGTAAGTTGGCCTCAATCATTTCACGCTTGGCACGACGCGCACGGGCTTCGCCAGTGGTCATCTGCTTGTTGATGTCTTTAAGCTCTTTAATCGGGATACCAACGCGTGCTTGCAGATCAAGCAAGCGTTGTTGCTGGTCAACGATAGAGTGCTTGAAACGCTCCAAGCGCTCAACATAAGGCTTGGTCAGGGCAAGCTCACCTGCTAGCCAGCTAACATTGGTCTCGTTACCTGGGAATACCTTAATGAAATGAGCCCGCGGCATGCCTGATTTATCAACACAGAATTCCATGATTTTGCGTTCATGGCCACGGACTTCTTCGACCATGCCACGCACTTGATCACAGAGCGCTTCAACTTGTTTGGCTGAGAAGCGGAATGCAGTCAATTCATCCAAAATCAGGGCTTGCAGCTTTTGATATTCTTTATCTTGCGAGCCGCTCTTTTCCAAGATAGCGGTCATCTTTTTGTTGGATTCGCGAATGACGGCAAAGCGAATCAACACTTCTTCTTTCAGGCGAGCCAAAGCTTCAGCTGAGATAGCAGCGGCTTTTGCGCCGTCATCATCTTCATCATCTTCTTCGTCTTCTGGTTCGATCTCTTCTTCACTGGCGGCTTCTGCAGCGATGGCATCATCAATGCCAACATCGCTATCAATCAGGCCATCAACCAAGTCATCAACACTGAGCTCGTCTTTTTCTACGCGATCAACCATTGCCAGCAGTTCGGCAATGGTTGTTGGGCAAGCGGCAATCGCCTGCACCATGTGCTTGAGGCCATCTTCAATACGCTTGGCGATCTCAATTTCGCCTTCGCGGGTGAGCAAGTCAACCGTACCCATCTCGCGCATGTACATACGCACTGGGTCGGTGGTGCGGCCAAATTCAGAGTCAACTGTTGAAAGCGCTTGCTCGGCTTCTTCAACCGCATCTTCATCCGCTACTGGAGCAGGCGCGTCAGACATCAGCAAAACTTCAGCATCAGGCGCTTCTTCATACACCTGGATGCCCATGTCGTTGATCATGCCGATAATACCGTCGATCTGTTCAGAATCCTGAACGTCGTCGGGCAAGTGGTCATTGATTTCGGCGTAGGTTAAATAACCGCGTTCCTTACCAAGGATAATCAGCGTTTTTAAGCGCGTGCGGCGTGCATCTGCATCGCTTACCTGTACGTTATCGTTGGTGTTTTCGTTTTGTTGCTCTTTAGCCATGCCTAGACCTCAAATTCTTTTTACCCAAATTGATTTTTACGTTGAAAAACCAGTGCGGGTTCGGAAAAACCCTAGATTATACCTGAATTTACATTCACTTTTTAGCAAAACCGCTCATGGATTTCAATAACGCTCTCTCTTGCTCGGTTAATTCGCTCAAACTCTTTTCTTTGACGGTATCCAGCAGTTTGGATTGATCACGTTGTGTATAAGTTTCTATTAGATGCTTGCGCGCACCGTTGAATTCAAGGGCAAAATCCAGACTTTCATCTAATAAATGCAATTCACGCTCTATCTCACGCATGAGCCGCCCATCTACCTCACCGTCCAACTGGCGCAATAGCGATGCCGCATGTGCATTGGGGTAAGCCAGTGCGGCCTTAATCGCTGCAACCACCAGCAAATCATCCTCCGCATTGCCTTGCACCCAATCGAGATCATCGGCACTCGCTAATGTGGGTTGCATCAACAACATCAACACAAACCTGCGCTGCAACGAAATAGTGGTGCGTGATTGTCGTGGCATCGCTCTGGCGGGACGCTGGTTTAAATCAGGCAACTTGATCATGCCGCGCATTTCATCCAGTGAAACACCTGCCAACTCTGCCACTCGTTTACGCAATAATAATGCCAAGCGTGGAGCCTGAATCTGCTTAAGTATCGGCTCGGCCTCATTGAGAAACTGCACCTTGTCTTCTTGCGATTGCAGTTTATTCTCGGCACTCAGGTATTGAATGATGTATTGGGAGAGCGGCAGCGCGGTTTTCATCGCAGCTTCAAAAGCTTCTTTGCCAAACTCGCGCACGTAGCTATCGGGGTCATGCTCACTGGGTAAAAACAAGAAATTCAGGCGCAATCCGTCAGTGAGCGCTGGCAAAGCATTCATCGCTGCACGCCAAGCGGCCTTTTTACCAGCGCTATCGCCATCAAAACAGAATACGATTTCATCAGTCTGGCGCATCAACTTGGTAATGTGTTGTGGCGTAGTCGCTGTACCTAGCGCGGCAACAGCGTACTCAATGCCGTATTGCGCAAGCGCCACAACATCCATATAGCCTTCAACCACCAAGGCGCGGCCTGCATCACGAATGGCACGCCTTGCTAGAAATAAGCCATATAGCTCATTTCCTTTTTGAAATAGAGGTGTTTCTGGTGAATTTAAATACTTCGGGCCATCATCTGCGGCACCAGAAGTGAGCACACGCCCACCAAAACCGATCACTTGGCCTTTTTGGTCGTGGATAGGAAACATGATGCGGTCACGAAAACGGTCATAACGGCGACCTTGTTCATTCTCTATCACCAGCCCAGCCGTTTTTAACAGGTCAGACTGATAGTCACTAAATATATCAGCTAGGTTTTGCCAGCCAGTGGGCGCATAACCCATCTGGAAACGTGCGGCGATTTGCCCGCTCAAACCGCGGCTTTTCAGGTACTCAATCGCCTGTGGCGCGCTCTTTAATTGTGTACGGTAATACTGGCTCGCCTGCAACATGGCGTCTTGCATGTCAGGCATTGCCTTTTTAAATGCCTGGTCAGCCTGACTGGTATCGCGGGTTTCTTGCGGCACAATCATGCCGACCATTTTGGCAATCTCGTGTATCGCTTCAACAAAACTCAGGCCTTGATGCTCCATCAAGAAACTGATGGCCGTGCCATGCGCTCCACAACCAAAACAATGGTAAAACTGCTTGGTGGGGCTAACGGTAAAAGAGGGGGATTTCTCGTTATGGAACGGGCAGCAGGCCATGTAGTTAGCGCCCGCTTTTTTCAGCGGTACGCTACGATCAACCACGTTGACGATATCAACGCGGCTAAGCAATTCTTGGATAAACGATTCAGGAATCATGGCACTAAAGATAATAGCCTAAAAATAAAAAAAGGAGCTTGTAGCTCCTTTTTTGGTATTTCGTTTTGCTGATTCTGAGTTTAAGAAATTAACCCAGCTTAGCTTTAATCAGGCCAGATATCTGCCCCATGTCAGCACGCCCAATCACTTGCGGCTTAACGGCTGCCATCACCTTGCTCATATCTTTGATGCCAGCTGCGGAAGTTTCTGTAATTGCTTTGGCGATAATCGCATCGACTTCATCTGCAGTCAGCGCTTGCGGCAAGTATTCCTGCAACACACTCACTTCAAACTTTTCTACGTCAGCGAGATCATGACGATTCGCTGCTTCGTATTGCGAGATGGAGTCGCGGCGTTGCTTCAGCATCTTTTCGATGGCGGCGATGACTTGTGTGTCATCCAGCTCAATGCGCTCATCCACTTCACGCTGCTTGATAGCAGCCAGTAACAACCTGATTGCCCCTAAGCGCGCAGCTTCTTTCGCGCGCATGGCGGCTTTCATATCCTCGCTGATGCGAGCCCTCAACAACACGACTAAAACCTAGCTTAGTAAAGCTTAGGTGCTAGTGTTTGATTGCGGATACGACGATAGTGACGCTTAACAGCAGCAGCAGCTTTACGCTTGCGCTCCCATGTTGGCTTTTCGTAGAATTCGCGAGCGCGAAGATCTGTCAAAAGGCCTGTTTTTTCGATGATGCGCTTGAAACGGCGAAGTGCCACGTCAAATGGTTCGTTCTCTTTTACACGTACGCTAGACATTAGTTTTCTATCCTTATAACAATTGCCTTGAGATGATTTCCAAGGTTTACAATCAAGTTTAGCAATTGAATTAAATACATTTCACCGCTACAAAAGCCAAATTGCACTGGCAGAACGGCGAAAAAGTTTGCTATTCTAGCGGGCTGTAGTCATTTTATCAATGATTATGTTATGTATTTCACCCTAATCATCACTAGTTCAATTTAGGTTTACGCTGATTTCATGTTAGTACTTGGTATTGAATCCTCCTGCGACGAAACAGGCATCGCCCTTTACGACACAGATAAAGGCCTGCTTGCCCACGCCCTGCACTCACAGATTGAGATGCACGCGGATTACGGCGGCGTAGTACCAGAACTTGCCTCACGCGACCACATACGACGCGCTATTCCACTGACCCAGCGTGTGCTAGATGAAGCGCGGCTGACACTGCAAGACATTGACGGCATCGCCTACACACAAGGCCCAGGGCTCTCAGGCGCATTACTTGTAGGTACCAGCATTGCTGAGGCGCTGGCATTTACATTAAATATCCCCACGATAGGCGTACACCATCTTGAAGGCCATCTGCTAGCGCCCTTACTGGAAGAAAATCCACCCAGCTTTCCATTCGTCGCCTTACTGGTTTCTGGCGGTCATACGCAATTGATGCGTGTTGGCGGCATCGGCGATTACGAACTGCTCGGCGACACCATGGATGATGCTGCAGGAGAGGCTTTCGATAAAACAGCCAAACTACTGGGCTTATCTTACCCAGGCGGTCCTGCGGTTTCAAAGCTGGCACTACAAGGCAAGCCAGACCGCTTTAAACTACCCAGACCAATGTTGAATAGTGGCGATCTCAATTTCAGCTTCAGCGGCCTGAAAACGGCTGTTTTGACCTTGGCTAACAGCAACGACCTAGACGAACAAACCAAGGCAGATATCGCCTATGAATTTCAGGAGGCCGTTACCGAATTACTCACCACAAAATGCATGTCTGCCCTGCGTGAAACCGGGCTTGATAGCCTGATTGTCTCTGGCGGTGTAGGCGCTAACCAGCAACTACGCGCTAAGCTAAATACAGCCACTAAACGCAAACTGTGCAAAGTACATTATCCACGCTTGGAATTCTGCACCGACAATGGCGCCATGATTGCCTTCGCCGGCGCCATGCGCATGCAACATGCAAAAGCTGGGGACTATAGTTTCACCGTTAAACCACGCTGGGATCTAGCAGAACTACAAAAACCTGTTGTTTAGAAAAACTTACGGCTTAACTCAAACTTTCTTACCAAAGCCCGACTCAGTACCGTTCAACAGTTTTTGAATATTGGTCCGGTGGCGCCAGATCAATAGCAACGACAACAATATGGCGGTGATTGCATAGCCTTTGTAATCAAGTAAGAAATAGACATAAATAGGCGCACAGGCTGAAGCAATCAAAGCGGCCAATGATGAATAGCGCCAAATCGCAAATACCAAAGCCCAAGTTAGCAGCACAGCTAGTCCAACCCAGCCAGAAAAAGCCAGTAAGACACCGAGCGCAGTAGCCACGCCTTTGCCGCCTTTAAAGCCGTAATAAATCGGGTACAAATGCCCAAGAAACACAGCTAAACTAACGGCACATACCCAAATTGGCGCTAGCCCCTGATGCAAAGCCAGCCATACCGCTATCCAACCCTTGGCTGCATCACCCAGCAAGGTCAATATCGCTGCCAACTTTTTACCACTACGCAATACATTGGTAGCACCAGGATTACCCGAACCCACTGTGCGCGGGTCAGGCAAGCCAAAGGCCTTGCTCACCAAAATACCAAAAGACACTGAGCCCAGTAAATACGCCCCAATAATAAAAACAACCGTCATGCTATCTATCAAGCTCAATCCTTTAAATAAACTTCTGCATTCGCGAGCGCAGATGCTCTAAAATCGTAAGAAAAAGGATTCTAAACGATATGGACATTATTTTCCTCAGCGAAGTCAAAGTTGAAACCAATCTTGGCGTACCTGACTGGGAGCGCCTCAAACCGCAAACCATCATTCTAGACATCGAAATCGCCATGCCGCACAGCAATAGCTGCCAAACCGACGAGATTGAAGACACCATTGATTACGGCGCAGTAGTAGCCCGTATTCGCCAAACACTGGCTGAGCGTAGCTTTAAATTAGTAGAAGCGTTGGCTGAACATCTCTGCCAGATCATCCTCAATGAATTCGGCGCGCCATGGGTCAAGATTAAAGTAGCGAAGCCTGGCATATTGCCGGGCTTGAAAGCTTTGGGCGTGATCATCGAAAGAGCTAAAGACAAGGCCTAACGTAACTAAATTTCCAGCTCGCATAAACCGTCCAAATACCCCAGTCCATATGAAACAGCGCATAAAAAAATACTTACCATTGGTCGCCTTTTTTAGTGGCTTCTTATGGGACGAGTTGACTATCGGACGTCAAATCAACCCTTCCGATTTATGGATTCTGACAGGCTACTTGTTATTAGCTGGCCTGATTTTATATTGGATGGGCCACAAAAGTCATGCCTATAGCTTACTGGACGATACGGCACAACAACTGGTGCAACAAGCGCAGGCCAAAAAGCCAGAGTGGGTGAAGCGTGCCCCTCTATTCATTTTGCAATTTCTTTTTGGTGGGTTGTTTAGCGCGCTATTTATTCTTTACTTCAAAAGCGCCAATCATTTATTAGCCATTTTCTGGACTTTGGGCTTGGGTACATTGCTGGTCGCCAATGAGCGTATTGATCACCACTATCATCGACACACCCTTACTTGGGCTATCTTTGGCTTATGTGCCATTCTGGTATTTAACTTTGTGCTTCCGTTTGTACTGGGGAGCATTCTTTCTATTTGGTTTTACCTGAGCACATTGGCAGGTGCCAGCCTCACACACTTTTTACGCAAAAAAACACCTGGCTGCCCAGGCCGCGCTGCCCCTGTTTGGGTAATTGCAGGCGTACTGAGCCTGGCTTATTTCTTTGATTTTGTGCCGCCCGTACCCTTGGTAAAACGTGATATGCAGATTGGTTTGGATTTAACGAAATCTAATGGGGATATGGTGATCTCGGTAGAACGCGCACCATGGTATGAACCGTGGGGGCTATTTTCTAATGATTTATATGTACCAACTGGCGCTAAAGTCTATTGTGTTTCATCTGTGTTTGCGCCAAAAGGAATCAACACCAAGCTGTATCACCGCTGGGAACATTACGATAAGCAGCATGGCTGGCAGACGGAGAACAGAATAGGTTTTGATTTGTCAGGCGGTAGGCAAGGTGGATTTAGAGGCTACACCTACAAACAGAATATCCAACCTGGTGAGTGGCGTGTAAAAGTTGAGGCAGAAAGTGGTAAAACTTTGACTGTCTACC
>DATHWP010000087.1:0-5085 GCA_035460505.1 Methyloradius sp.
CGCAATACCGTTTGCCCAGCACGGCTATTGATGCCCACCCAGTCATTTTCCTTGATGCCACGATCTTCAGCATCATGTGGGTGAATCTCCACCATATCTTCAGGGTGCCAAGCCACGTTATTGGTGCGACGAGTCTGGGCGCCCACGTTGTATTGAGAAAGTATGCGGCCAGTGGTCAGAATCAATGGGTACTTGGCATTGACCTTCTCGGTAGTTGGCACATATTCAGTAATAAAGAACTTACCCTTGCCGCGCACGAATTCATCGATATGCATGGTTGGTGTACCGCTTGGGTGTTCATCGTTGCAAGGCCATTGCACGCTGCCGAGTTCGTCCAGTTTCCGTTCGCTCACACCCTTGAATGTAGGCGTAAGCTCAGCGATTTCATCCAGAATATCCCAGGCACTCTTGTAATTCATCGGGTAACCCAAGGCATTAGATAGCATCGCGGTAATTTCCCAATCTTCCTTGCCGCCATTTTTTGGTGTCATCACACGGCGAACGGGCGAAATACGGCGCTCCGCATTGGTAAACGTACCGCTCTTTTCAAGGAATGATGCGCCTGGCAGGAACACATGGGCATACATCGCGGTTTCATTGAGGAATAGATCCTGCACAATCACGCATTCCATTGACTCCAGCGCATGGGTCACATGCTGCGTGTTAGGGTCTGATTGCGCAATATCTTCGCCGTTGCAATAAAGCGCTTTAAACTCGCCTTCCCCAGCCAAATCGAGCATATTAGGGATACGCAAACCAGGTTCTTTAGAGAGAGGCTTGCCCCATGCATTTTCAAATAAGGTACGGGCTGCATCATCCGACACATGGCGATAACCAGGAAATTCATGCGGCATAGAACCCATATCGCATGAGCCTTGCACGTTGTTTTGTCCACGTAGCGGGTTTACACCCACGCCTTCACGACCCAAATTGCCTGTTGCCATGGCGAGATTAGCAATGCCCATCACCATGGTGGAGCCTTGACTGTGCTCAGTCACACCCAATCCGTAATAAATCGCGCCATTGCCACCTGTAGCAAACAGTCTTGCTGCTGCACGAATCTCTTCTGCTTTTATGCCTAATTCTTCTGACAAAGCCTCTGGGGAATTTTGTGGTTTTGCAACAAAGTCGCGCCAGATAACAAAAGAATCCCACTCACAACGGGCTTTGACAAAGTCTTCATCCACAAGGCCTTCAGTGACTACCACATGCGCCATGGCTGAAATCAGCGCCACGTTAGTGCCAGGGCTTAACTTGAGATGATAATCAGCTTTTATGTGTGGGGAAGAAACCAGATCAATCGCGCGCGGATCAGCAATAATCAGTTTCGCACCTTCACGCAAACGGCGTTTCATTTGTGACGCAAATACCGGATGGCCATCAGTTGGATTAGCGCCAATGACCATGATGACGTCAGATTTCATCACTGAATCAAAAGTCTGCGTACCGGCTGATTCACCCAATGTCTGCTTAAGGCCGTAGCCTGTAGGTGAATGGCAAACGCGGGCGCAGGTATCTACGTTGTTTGTCCCAAATACTGCACGCACCAGTTTCTGCACAACATATACTTCTTCATTGGTGCAGCGTGATGAAGTGATTGCACCAGCTGAATGCTTGCCATATTTAGCCTGGATGCGCGTGATTTCGCTGGCGGCATAATTGATGGCTTCATCCCATGACACTTCTTGCCATGGATCCTGAATGCTTTTGCGGATCATAGGCTTGGTGATGCGATCTTTGTGCGTGGTATAACCCCAGGCAAAACGACCTTTTACGCAGGAGTGGCCATGATTAGCACCGCCATCCTTGTTGGGCACCATGCGGACGACTTCTTCACCGCGCATTTCAGCGTTGAACGAACAACCTACACCACAATATGCACAAGTCGTCGTCACACTATGCTCTGGCAAACCCTGTTCAATGACAGATTTCTCCATCAAGGTGGCGGTTGGGCAGGCGGCCACACAAGCGCCGCAGGAAACGCATTCTGAATCCATGAAATCATTAATACCAGCAGCCACTTTGGATTCAAATCCGCGGCCTTCAATCGTCAATGCAAACGTACCTTGAGTTTCTTCGCAGGCACGCACACAACGTGAGCAAACGATGCACTTGGAAGGATCAAACGTGAAGTATGGATTGGATTCATCTTTTTCAGCCTTCAGATGATTTTCACCCTCGTAGCCATATCGAACTTCACGCAGGCCTACTGCACCTGCCATATCCTGCAATTCGCAATCACCATTGGTGGCGCAAGTGAGGCAATCTAGCGGGTGATCTGAGATGTACAACTCCATCACACCACGGCGCACATCGGCGAGTTTCTTACTTTGGGTATGTACCCTCAGGCCCTCATCTACAGGTGTGGTGCAAGATGCAGGAAAACCGCGGCGCCCTTCAACTTCAACCAAACATAAACGACATGAACCAAAAGGCTCTAAGCTATCAGTAGCGCAGAGTTTCGGAATAGTAATTCCAGCCACCATCGCCGCATGAATGAGCGAAGTACCTGCTGGTACCGTGACTTGCTGGCCATCAATTTCCAGCGTCACCTGTTTATCCGATTTTCGGGCTGGTGTCGCGTAATCTTTTTGCTTGTCCATGTCGTTCTCCTCGTACTGCTTATTTTCTAATAGTAGGTATTAAATAGCGTCAGGCTACATGTTCTTTTTGTTGTAGCCCAAAATCTTCAGGGAAATGATTGATTGCACTGAGTACAGGGTAAGGCGTCATGCCGCCAAGTGCGCAAAGTGATCCATGCAGCATGGTGTCGCTCAGATCACGTACCAGCGCGATATTCTTGGCGTGGTCTTTACCCGCAATGATTTTGTCGATGACTTCTACTCCGCGCGTAGAACCTATGCGGCAAGGCGTACATTTTCCACATGATTCAATGGCACAGAACTCAAAGGCATAACGCGCCATTTTTGCCATATCCACGGTATCGTCAAAAGCGACAATGCCGCCGTGGCCAAGCACAGCCCATATCTCGGCAAATTTTTCGTAATCCAGTGGTGTATCAAATTGTGATTCAGGCAAGAATGCACCCAGCGGCCCGCCAACCTGCACCGCGCGAATCGGCTTGCCAGTAGCTGAACCACCGCCATAGTCGTAAAGCAACTCACGCAAGGTAATACCAAACGCTTTCTCGACTAGGCCACCGTGTTTGATATTGCCAGCGAGCTGAATGGGCAAAGTACCACGTGATCGGCCCATGCCATAGTCACGATAAAAAACGCTGCCTTTGTCCATGATGATAGGCACGGTGGCGAATGAAATGACATTGTTCACCACGGTAGGCTTACCAAATAAACCCTCAATCGCAGGCAGTGGCGGTTTGAAACGCACCAAGCCACGCTTGCCTTCAAGGCTTTCGAGCAATGCCGTTTCTTCACCACATACATAAGCACCTGCAGCACGGCGGACTTCTAGATCGAAATGACGGCCACTGCCGAGTAAATTACGGCCAAGATAACCAGCCTCATAGGCATTACGAATGGCTTCGTTCAAAGCCACTTCAGCATGCGGATACTCTGAACGCAGATAGATGTAACCCTGGCTTGCGCCCACTGCTACGGCGGCAATCGTCATGCCTTCAATCAGCACGAATGGGTCGTCTTCCATAATCATGCGATCTGAGTAGGTACCAGAATCTCCTTCATCGGCATTGCAGACGATATATTTTTGATCAACTTTGCAATCCAGCACTGTTTTCCACTTAATGCCTGTAGGGAAAGCCGCACCGCCACGGCCGCGCAGGCCTGAATCAGTTACCTGCGCAACGATATCTGCTGGTGCTAGATTCAGTGCGTTTTTGAGGCCTTTATAGCCATCGTGCGCAATATAGTCATCCAACGAAACAGGGTCGGTAATGCCAACACGTGCAAAAGTCAGGCGCTCTTGATTTTTAAGCCAGGGGAGTTGATCGGTAACGCCTAGTTTTAATGGGTGATCGCCACCATGCAAGAAGTCGTTATCAAACAGACTCGCCACATCACTTGGTTCCACTGGGCCATAGGCAATACGTCCTACCGCTGTTTCAACTTCCACCAAAGGCTCTAACCAGAACATACCTCGTGAACCGTTGCGAACAAGCTGAATTTCAATATTGCGCTTGGCGGCCTCTTTATGGATGAGCTCTGCAATCTGGTTTGCGCCTAGCGACAATGCGCTTGAGTCACGCGGAACAAAAACTTTAACGTTCATGCGACCTCCCTAGCGCAAGCGATCAGGCTATCAATCTTGCTGGCACTGACTCGCCCATAGACATCGCCATCGAGCATCACCGCTGGGGAGCAGGCACAATTGCCTAAACAGTAAACAGGCTCCAAGGTAATGGCGCCATCCTCGGTAGTCTCATGAAAATCCACTGATAGGTGCGATTTAATATGCTGTTCCAAGGCCTCGCTACCCATGGCTTGGCAAGATTCAGCACGACACACCTGCAAGATATGTTTTCCTGGCGCTTGCGTACGAAAGTGGTGATAAAAACTGACAACGCCATGCACTTCAGCAACAGAAAGATTAAGTGCCTTGGAAATCAGGCTGTAACTGTCTTCAGGAATAAAGCCGAGATCATCTTGAATGGCATGTAACAGAGGCAATAGGGCACCTGGCACTTGGCGATGCTTTTCAATATGCCTAGTAATACTAGAGTGAATCTGTGCTGATTGATTTTCTGACAACTTACTCTCCTGATACTGCATCAAATAATTTTTATTATTAATGATATTACGCCTTGTTACATCCTGATACAACCTTAGAAACCAACACAGTGTTCAAGTTCAGTAAAAATATAGTTTAAATAATTGAGACAAGTATTTAGCTATTTTTTACTAAAGTTTAAATTGTAAATTAATTGTAAATTATAGTAGTCAAAACTTAGAGTTGAGGAATAAACTAGCTGTTCAGGCGAGGGTTGGGTTCAAGCCAGCGTTGTTTAATAAAGCTGTTTAAATCCATCAACAATCAAACCAAAAAATATACCAATAACTTTTGTCTCAACTAGCAAAATACTCTCTAGGAGGAGTAAATCATGAGTTTAGAAAGCCTCAAAAATCTGGGTGTAGCACATCCCTTTAAAGC
>DATHWP010000088.1:0-4294 GCA_035460505.1 Methyloradius sp.
TCTTATATTTCTGCAGGACATCACGCAACAGAACGCTACGGTGTGCAAGCTTTAGGTGAACATTTAGCTCAAAAATTCAATTTATCGCACGAGTTCATCGATATCAAAAATCCTGTTTAATTGTTTTATTTCAGTGACTTATAAAATAAAGCTTTAATTACAAGTCAAAAAATTGTATAATCACGCGCTTTGTAGTATTGCAGTAAATTTTTGGTAACACCTGTTAGTAAAACCATGAAATTCCTCACAAGGGCAAGATTTCATATTCAACTAATCCTATCGGTTCAGAGGAAAACATGTCAGACAACCACAATGAAGCATCGTCCAACGACGGAGAGGCTTCTCAAGTAGATTTGGAAAAACGTAATTTCTTGATTGCAACCAGTGCGGTTGGAGCCATTGGCGCCGCTGCGGTAGCAATACCATTTGTTAAAAGCATGACGCCAAGTGAGCGCGCTAAAGCAGCAGGTGCCCCGGTAGAAGTGGATATCAGCAAAATCGAGCCAGGCACCATGATGACTGCAGAGTGGCGCGGTAAGCCGGTTTGGATCATCAACCGTACTGACGAAATGACAGCGGAATTACCTAAACATAATGACCAGTTGACTGATCCGATGTGTGATATCACTTCGCAGCAGCCTGTGTATTGCAAAAATACCGGCCGTTCTATCAAGCCGAATATCGGCGTGGTGGTTGGTATCTGTACACACTTGGGTTGTTCGCCTACTGCAAAATTGCAGCCGGGTGGTGATATGGGCGAAAAATGGGAAGGCGGTTTCTTCTGCCCATGCCATGGTTCTAAGTTCGACTTGGCCGGTCGTGTATTTAAAGGCTCACCAGCGCCTATGAACTTAGTGATTCCTCCATATAAATACTTATCAGATAACACCATTTTGATTGGTGTTGATACTGAAGAGAAAGCCTAATCATGACTGATAAAAATAAAACAGGCTTGGCGGATAAGTTGAGCAAAGGCGCTAATGATGGTTTGGCTTGGGTGGATGCACGTTTCCCGCTAACAAGTAATATCAAGGCGCACTTAACTGAATATTACGCTCCTAAAAACTTCAATTTCTGGTATTTCTTCGGCTCATTGGCATTGTTGGTGCTGGTGTTGCAAATTCTTACCGGTATCTTCTTAACCATGCACTACAAGCCGGACGCTGATTTGGCTTTTGGTTCAGTTGAATACATCATGCGCGATGTGCCATGGGGTTGGCTCATTCGCTACATGCACTCTACTGGCGCTTCTATGTTCTTTGTTGTGGTGTACATGCACATGTTCCGTGGTGTTATTTATGGTTCATACCGTAACCCACGCGAATTGATTTGGCTGTTTGGTGTAGGGATTTTCCTATGCCTAATGGGCGAGGCGTTCTTTGGTTACCTATTGCCTTGGGGTCAAATGTCTTACTGGGGCGCACAAGTGATTGTGAATTTGTTCTCAGCGATTCCATTCATTGGCCCAGATGTTTCTGAGTGGTTGCGCGGTGACTATTTGGTGTCTGATGCAACACTTAACCGCTTCTTTGCTTTCCACGTGATTGCATTGCCATTGGTGTTGTTAGGCTTGGTTGCGGCGCACTTGATTGCATTGCATGAAGTGGGTTCAAACAACCCAGATGGCGTTGAGATCAAAAAACTAAAAGACAAGAAAACTGGCTTCCCTCTAGATGGCATTCCATTTCATCCTTACTACACTGTTAAAGATTTAGTAGGTGTGGCGGTGTTTTTGATTGTGTTCTCAGCAATTATTTTCTTCTCGCCAGAGATGGGTGGTTACTTCTTGGAAGCGAATAACTTCGTTCCGGCTGATCCGTTCAAAACACCTGCACATATTGCGCCAGTATGGTATTTCACACCTTACTACTCAATCTTGCGTGCGGTTCCACCGTTCCCGGGTTTGGGCTTCATTCCACCATCACAGTTCCCAGGTGTAGTGGCAATGGGCGTATCAGTGGCTATTTTTGCTGTGCTGCCTTGGTTAGATAAAAGTCCCGTGAAGTCAATTCGCTATCGCGGTACGCTGTACAAAAAATGGTTAGTTGCATTCGTGGTGAGCTTCTTTGTACTCGGCTACTTAGGAACTGTACCTTCAAACGTATGGGGTCAATTCGGTAGCTGGTTAGGTAACGCTGACCGTGCAACGGTAGTGGCGCGTTTCTTTACTGTTGTTTACTTCTTGTTCTTTATCCTGATGCCTTGGTACACCAAGAAAGACAAAACCTTACCAGTACCAGAGAGAGTGACAGGGGCATAATAATGAAAAAAATATTCTTATTACTAGCAGCAGTTTCATCATTCGCGCTTACACCGTTAGCGTTTGCTAATGAGTCTGAAGTGGCTTTGGATAAAGCGCCGGTTGATGCGTCAAATCATGAGTCGTTACAGCGTGGCGCACGTACTTTTGTGAATTATTGCTTGAACTGCCACAGCGCAAACTACATGCGTTATAACCGCTTGTTGGAAATCGGTTTGACTGAAAAGCAAATCAAAGACAACTTAGTGTTCGCCGGTGAAAAAGTGGGCGACCAGATGAAAGTGGCAATGAGCAAAGCAGACGCTAAAAAATGGTTCGGTGCTGCACCGCCAGATTTGTCTGTAGAAGTGCGCGCTCGTGGTGCTGACTGGGTATATAGCTATATGCGTGGTTTCTACCGTGATAACACACGTCCTACCGGTTGGAACAATACTGTTTACGACAAAGTGGCAATGCCGCATATCTTGTACGAGTTACAAGGTGAGCAAACACTGAATCACGAAACACATAAATTAGAACTGACCAAACCTGGCAAATTGTCTGTAACAGAGTATGACGCTTTGGTGGGCGATTTAACGAACTACTTGGCTTACATGGCTGAGCCTGCAAAACAACAGCGCAATCATTTGGGCTGGTTGGTATTACTATTTTTAGGAGTGTTGTTGGTACTCACTTACAAACTCAAAAAAGCCTATTGGAAGGATATACACTAATATGATGACCTTATACTCAGGGACAACAGATCCCTACAGCCACCGCTGTCGTATCGTACTTTACGAAAAAGGCATGGACTTTCAGGTCATTGATGTTGATCTAGCAAATAAACCAGAAGATTTAGCAGTCATTAACCCATACAACCACGTGCCAGTTTTGGTGGAGCGTGATTTGGTGTTGTCAGAAGCGAACATCATCAATGAATACATCGATGAGCGTTTCCCGCATCCGCAGTTGATGCCGCCAGATCCAGTGATGCGCGCTCGTGCTCGTTTGTTCTTGCATGACTTTGAAAAACAATTGTTTGACCACATCAAGGATGTTGAATCTGATGACCAAGCAGTAGCTGACAAAGCGCGTGCGACGATTCGCGACAATTTAACGCAATTGGTACCTATCTTCTCTAAACAAAACTACTTGTTGGGCGATGATTATTCAATGTTGGACGTTGCTGTAACACCATTGTTATGGCGTTTAGGCCACTATGGTATTGAACTGCCAAACCAAGCAGCACCAATATTGAAATACGCAGAGCGCTTGTTCTCAAGGCCTTTGTATTCAGATGCGATGACGCCGTCTGAGAAAGCAATGCGCAAGTAATTCAACTGTCGTAGTAATGCGGCGTTGTACTAAAAAATCAGCTGGGTATATATAATTCATATATCACCCCGCTGATTTTTTTATTTACAGGGTTTTTGCTTGGGTATTTGGATTTATTTTATATAGAGGTATTTGCAATGGCAGATTTAATTTCAACTAAGCCTTATATGCTGCGTGCCATCCATGAATGGTGCGTAGACAATGGTTTAACGCCACATTTATTAGTAGCGGTGAATAGCCAAACGCGTGTGCCTATGGCCTATGTAAAAGAAGGCGAGATTGTTTTAAACCTCAACTACGCTGCGACTAAAGATTTGCATATGGATAACGAAGCTGTAGTGTTCTCTGCACGTTTCGGCGGAGTGTCGCAAAACCTGTATGTGCCTATGAGCGCAATAAAAGGGATATTTGCGCGTGAAAACGGGCAGGGTATGTTCTTTGAAGTTGGTGAAGAAACACCTGCTACAAATCCAGTAGAAAAGGCGTCTTTCACAGCCGCGGATAGTAGTTCTGAAGCTACAAAAAAAATAAATACTAAAAAACCTACATTAACTATCGTAAAGTAGCTTAACTTTTATAAAAATATCAGTATAATACGCAGCTTCATTAAATGCCGGATTAGCTCAGTTGGTAGAGCAGCGCACTTGTAATGCGAAGGTCGTCAGTTCGATTCCGACATCCGGCAC
Organism: Methyloradius sp.; assembly: GCA_035460505.1. Taxonomy (GTDB): domain Bacteria; phylum Pseudomonadota; class Gammaproteobacteria; order Burkholderiales; family Methylophilaceae; genus Methyloradius. The sequence goes on from DATHWP010000088.1 coordinate 4,261, forward strand.
CATAATATTCTTAGCAAATTCCCTTTTATACGTT
>DATHWP010000089.1:0-6479 GCA_035460505.1 Methyloradius sp.
GAATTTCTTAATGGAAGCTTTAAATTGCATGGATGTGTCTCTTAACCGTGATTACGGTAAACCAACGGGAATGCTGCCCATAATCAGGCCTGGTGAATCTGAATCCCCCACCCCTGGCGTGGGAGTGGCTGGTAACATTGAGATGACGCGGTCTAAGTTATGCCGTGCATCCCAGAAGTTATTGTCTAGCCTTAATGATGCTTGGTAAGCTGTTTTTGCTTGTGTTAGCAGGTATTCAGTTTGATCTTTTACCGTCATGTCACGGCCATTAATTGCCAAGCCACGTAGCAGGTAGATATTGCCCGAGTTATACAAGACTGCTGATTTCTGTGTATCCGTACCCTCGTCTTTTAATTTAGCGAATAACAACGTGGCTTCTTGATATTTACCGTTGTGAGCCTGCCAGAAAGCCACAGCAAATTTAGCCTCATACGAATCTTTATCAGTGGTCGGCGCTTTACCATTAAGTACGGCATGATTGAAGTGGTGTATCTGGTTGATGCGCACAACCTCCCAGCCAGCGCCGAGGCCACTGGCAATCGCAATCACCGTGAGCAGGAATGTGGTTTTTTTAGCGCTTAATGCCATGTTCTTACCTCAAAAAATTTGACTACCAGTAGCAATGCAATCAATAAGGCCGCTATTCCATAGCAGAATGGCGCAAAATCACGGCCTGGGATTTCTTCAATGTAGCGTATCGGTTTTTTCTCTTTACGATTGATGTCTTCAATGGCCTCCGCCAGAGATTTTGGATCCTCAGCTTCATAAGCCTGAAACCCTGTATGAAAGGTCTTGAAGAACTCATTGAGTTCAATCACGTCTGGCAGGGGTGCATCTTCTTTTGGTTTGAAATTTGGGTCAAAGATACTGATGCCACCTGGCTTGCGCAGCACAATCCAGTAGAGCTTTACATGCATGCGGTCTAGCCAGTCACGTATTTTTTCTTGTGTTGCTGCGCCAATACGGCCACCACCATCTGATAATAAAATCACCGCACGCGAGCCTGAGTCTGGTGTTTTGTCGAACTGTGCGAGGCCAGTGGTAAGGCCACTGCCAATGTTGGTTTGAAATAGTGCTGACCCACCAGCTGCCTTGATTGCGGCGAGAATCGCATCGCGATTATCAGTGAGTGGCATGGCATGCATGGCTGAGTTGCTGAAGGTCACCATGCCGAACATATCGTTACTGCGTTCATTCACGAACTTGGTAATCAGGCGTTCGGCAGCTTGCGCCTTGGTTTCGCCCGCATTGCCGCTGGCTTCTGCGCCGGAGAAGGGGTCATCCATACTGGCACTGCGGTCGAACACCAATACCAACTGCGCGCCCACGCCGACTCGCTCAATATGCTGGATATTGCTGACTGGCCTGGCTATGCCAATCACGGCTAAAAATATAGCAATGGCCGCCAGTATTTTCAGCAACAAGCCAAGCAAGTCTGACAAGCGATCTTTAGGCAGTAGATTCATCCACGAATAGCTGCGCGTGTGCTGGCGATCCAGCAACAAAGGCACTAAAGCGATGGGCAACAGCAATAAAGCCCAGGGTGCAGCGAAATTCACTAGCTTAAACCTCGCTCACAATCACGGCAGCGGCGGCAGAACTGGCGTAGCCAAAGCTGTAAATCCTGGCTTATGCCGTGCTGCGTGTCGCTATCAAAAAACACATGGCGAGATAGTGCGAAGAACTTGGTTATTTCATCTTTTATCGGCATGAATTGAGGCTTGGTCGCAATGACTTCTTCGGCTGTAAAGACGCTGTTACCACTGGCTTGATTAAAGGCTTGATGCAGGCGTTCAATACTTTGCGATAGATTTTTTTGTGAACCCGAATCGCCTTTATTGGCTTTTATTTTGCGCAAATCACGGTAGGCACGGGCAAATGGACCACCCATTCGTGGCAACCACGATCTATTGCCGAGAATGTAGAAAAGACCAATCACTACGATACTGAATATGGCTAAGCAAGCAATCATCACGTAGTGGTTTAGTGTGCTATCCAGCAGCAGCGGGCCACGGAACTGGCTCATGTCATTTTCGATTTTGACTGAGCCATAGATCGTCAACGGGGAAATACGGAAAGGAAAATTAGGAATCCGCACAGTAAACATACGGCCATTACCACCAAACTTCACATATTCTGGTGGCAGCTGGCTTGGCTTAACTACTACGCTATTAGTGAATATCTGATAGCTGAGTTCAAGTTTATAGATCGTATCGTTTTTATTCTCTTCGGCTGTTAGTACCGCAGAGCGAACTTCCATCCCTTGATTCTGGCCCCTGTATTTTTTCTCTGTGCCTTGCAGTGGCAATGATGTTTGCAGGATTCTGTAAGGCTTTTCGACTCTTAATGTAATCGTGCGATTGAGAATATCCCCCACGTGGTAGCCAACATCACGCACAGGATCAATCGCAGTGATATAGACCGTTGGGTTCTGACTAGGTGCGGGGGCATCGGCATCTTCAGCGTGGCTCGCGGTAATGCCAAACTGCAGGCTAGCAAATAAGCTCAGGCAGAGAGCAAGCTTACTCATTAAGTTAACTAATTTCATTGTTGAATACTCATTCTTTAAACATCTTAATTTTAGGCACCCAGAAACTGGTAAAAATACTCGGTCAAACTATCTGCATCAAAGCCATCTTCGATAAAGAAGGGCGGGAAGTCATAACGCATGAAAAGTTGATACAGCGCTTCGCGACGTTCGGCAAACGAGGCCTGAATGCGTGCGTGCATATCGCCACGCAGGAACAGGCTACGGCGCTCACCAGTTTCACTATCCATCACATGTGTGATGCCGAATTCGGGCAGTTTTTTGTATTCCGCCGCATCCCACAACACGATAGGCACAATGTGGTGACGCTGCATGCTGATGATGGCTTCTTCAAGCACTTCGAGCGGCATATGAAAATCTGATACAAGAAATACCAATGCGCGTTCACGCGATAAATGTGCACTGACGCCGAGTATGCCTTCGCCAGCAACTTCCTCTGGACGATAATCCTTCAATCGTTCAGCGAGTTCATAAGCACCTTGCACTCGCGTGCTGGCATGGCTGATCCAATCTTCACGGACTTGATTGTCAAAGCCGATGAAGGAGAACGGGTCGCTTGCACGTGATGCGGAGTAAGCTGCTGATGCAGTAATTTCAGCGGCTATATGCAACTTGTGATGTTCGCCTAAAAACCCCATAGAGCCTGAAAGGTCGCATGCCACAAAGATAGGCGTTGAGCTACGTTGGTTAAATATACGTACAAAGACCTGCTCAAACGGGTCACGCAACGTGAGGCGCAAATCAATACGTCGCGGATCAGGGTATGAAATCAGCGGTGCATGGCCGACAAAGTCCATGCCTAATCCACGCTGCACGCTCGCATGCCTGCCAGGGTGGCGGCCTTTTGAGCGCCAACCTATCTGGTAGGTGAATTCTTTTGCCAGGCTATTAACCATCATGATAACGATTGATTTATATTTTTAAGGCGCAGAAATGACGTGAATAATCTTGCTGAGCAATTCACGTGCAATGGCGGTACGGCGCATTTCATATACGGGGCTGAAAACCAGTCTGTGGGCGATGGTTTCATGGAATACCGCATGAATATCTTCAGGCACTACTGCTTCGCGATCATTAAGCCAGGCGTTCACACGGGCGGCTCGCATCATCATAGCCATGCCGCGTGGGCTTGCACCTGCGATGACTAAGCGGTTGATGTCTACACCATCAATTTTTACGCCGTACTCCGCTGGGGTTTTAGTAGCCAACCACAAATTAAGCGCGTAGCGACGTAAGGTATCGCTAGCCTTAACTGTTTTCTGGATATTGCTGGCTACGTCATTGAGTTTATCGAATTGCAGGATGTCGGGCTGAACCTGCTCAACAAGCGCATCCACGTTGTGGAAGCGTGTATCGAAAATCAGCGATTCAAGAATGTTTTCATCACTAGGCACCAGAATCGGGATTTCCATCATAAAGCGGTCACGCGCTGCGGATGGAATCTCAAAGGTTTCTTCGCGTTCTACTTGATTTCTATCCGCGAATACCAACATATGCGGAAATACATATTCTTTATTGAATGCTGACAATGTCCGTTCAGCCATCACGCGCAATAACAGTGAATGCACTTGTGGGCGAGCGCGGTTGATCTCGTTAAAAAAGAATACGGATAAATCTTCACCCTGTGCCAATAAAGGGCCAGGGCTTACGTGTGGGCGACCATCTTCACCAAGGTAGGTGTGGTAGATCAGATCATTCGGCATCAAGTCGATGGTGCCTTCAATACGCTGGTAACCGCCACCAATGCCGCGCGTAAATGCACGCAACAGTGTGGTTTTACCAACGCCGACATCGCCTTCAAGCAGCACATGGCCGCGGGCGAAAATGGCGGTGGTAATCAGGCGAACAGGGGATTCTTGCCCGACGACTACTTTGTTGATTTCCGATTCTAGTTTTAGCGCATGTTGGCGCCAGTCGGCTAGTTGGCTGTCACTCATTGACGTATCCTGATCTGATAAATTAGAAAAAAGTGCTGCTTGAACAGATAGCCAAGCAGCCTATTTGTAAAGAAATGTTACTGCATATTAACGATTTTATGCTCGGGTGTAAACAGACCTGTATATAGCTAAACGATTTTAGGGCTTTCGTTTAAGGTCATTTCCAGCGAAAATAGCGGTTGTTCATTTAAACTTAATAAAAATTAAGCACACTTAATCAACCTAAAAGCACAATAATTCAATGGAAAAACAAAATAGCTTTACGTATGAAGAGCTTCTTTCGTGTGGTCGCGGTGAAATGTTCGGTGCAGGCAATGCGCAATTGCCATTGCCGCCTATGCTCATGTTTGACCGCATTGTAAGTATCAAAGAAGATGGCGGTAAATATGGCCATGGGGAGATTATCGCTGAACTGGATATCACACCTGATCTATGGTTTTTTGGCTGCCACTTTACTGGCGACCCTGTCATGCCTGGCTGTTTAGGGCTTGATGCGATGTGGCAACTTGTTGGTTTTTTCCTAGGCTGGATGGGTGGTCCAGGTCGCGGTCGTGCACTCGGTGCTGGCGAAGTAAAGTTTAGCGGTCAAGTGTTGCCCACGGGCAAGAAAGTCACTTATTACATTGATTTGAAACGTGTGATGATGCGCAAGCTGGTGATGGGTATTGCTGATGCACGTATGGAACTAGACGGGCGTGAAATATATGTTGCGCGTGATCTACGTGTAGGTCTGTTCACAAGCACAGAAAACTTTTAGGCTTAATTTCAAACTTAAAATTTCGATAGTCATTTAGAAAATATTTTGAGGAGCACGCAATGCGTCGTGTAGTCGTCACAGGTATGGGAATCGTTTCCAGCCTTGGTAATAACAAAGCAGAAGTATTGGATAGCCTGTTTGAGGGCCGTTCTGGTATTACATACCAGCAAGAATATGCTGACCACGGTTTACGTTCGCATGTGGCAGGCTCGATTAAAAATCTCAATATCGCTGAATTAATAGACCGCAAGTTGTTGCGTTTTATGGCCAATGGCCATGCCTATGCGTGGATTGCCTTGCAGGAAGCAATTGTAGATGCTGGCTTGCCTGAAGAGTTGGTTTCAAACGTGCGCACTGGTGTGATTGTCGGCGGTGGCGGCCCTTCTACTGAAAGCATAGAAGAAAGTAACCGAATACTTGCCGAAAAAGGCATACGTCGTGTTGGCCCGTATATGGTGACCAAGGCGATGTGTAGCGGTATTGTTGCTACCCTGGCTACTGGCGCCAAGATCAAGGGTGTCAATTACGGCATCAGCTCAGCATGCTCTACAAGTGCACATTGTATTGGTGCTGGTGTGGAGCAGATCCAACTGGGCAAGCAGAATATAGTGTTTGCTGGCGGCGGCGAAGAGGAGCATTGGAGCTTGTCGTATCTGTTCGATGCAATGGGTGCAATGTCCAGCAAGTATAACGATACCCCAGATAAAGCCTCACGTACTTATGACGCTAACCGCGATGGCTTTGTTATCTCAGGTGGTGGTGGCATTCTGGTGCTGGAAGAATACGAGCATGCCAAAGCGCGTGGCGCCAAGATTTATGCCGAAGTGGTGGGGTATGGTGCTACCTCAGATGGTTACGATATGGTCGCACCAAGTGGCGAAGGCGCTGAGCGCTGTATGAAGCTTGCGCTGGATGGCGTGAAAGGTGAAATCGATTACATCAATACACACGGCACTAGTACGCCAGTGGGCGATACCAAGGAGCTTGAGGCGATTCGCGCGGTGTTTGGCGAAGGACAATACGGCAAGACTCCAGCAATCGCTTCTACCAAATCACTGTCAGGCCATGCATTAGGCGCTGCTGGCGTGAATGAGGCGATTTACACCTTGCTGATGATGGAAAACAACTTTATCGCAGCATCTGCCAATATTGAGACGCTAGACCCAGCCGCCGAGGGTTTGCCGATTGTGACCAAGCGTATTGATAACGCTAATATCCAGACTGCAATCTCCAATAG
>DATHWP010000090.1:0-10005 GCA_035460505.1 Methyloradius sp.
CACAACTACGTGATTGAAGAATCGATCGGCTATTTGATCAAGCATGCGCAATTAGCACTAAATCGCACCATTGATACAAAAATGGCAGGTATAGATTTAACCGCCATGCAGTGGGCCCCGCTATTACTGCTTGCGCACGGCAAAGCACGTACAGCAGCTGAGCTGTCCCGATGCTCAGGCGTAGACACCAGCACCATGACGCGTATGCTTGACAGGCTTGAATCCAAAGGCTTGATCAGCCGCAACCGCTGCGAGAAAGACAGAAGAATCATCTATCTCGAACTCACTGACACTGGTAAAGAATTCGCAGCCAAAGTGCCTTATGTGATCGCGGAAAGCTTTAACCATCATTTACGCGGCTTCACCAATGAAGAAGTGAATACACTGAAATCGCTACTCAGGCGCATCAAAGCGAACGAAGAAAGCTAGGCCGATATGCAGACGATCACTCACATATATAAACAGTATGGCCTGAGCAGAAAAATACTAGCCTCAGCTCTGATACTCAGCGTCATGACTGGCTGCATCAGCACACAAGGCATACATCACGACCAATCACAGCGCGAGGCAAAAAGCCTGGGAGCGCAGGGTAAGTTTGACCAATGGCCAGTCACTGAATGGTGGCAAAGTTTCAATGATCCTGCGCTTAACCAGTTGATTGAACAAGCGCTACGCGACAACCCTAACGTAGTGATTGCCGCCAAACGCATGGAGAGTGCTAGTGCCTATGCAAATGCTGCTAGATCTGCGATCTATCCACAAGTAAATGGCAGTGTCGATATTAGCCGCCAACGCCTTTCAGAGAACTCTTTCTACCCACCACCTTACGGCGGTTCTTACCAGAACATCGCCAACGGCTCGCTCAATGCGTCATGGGATCTGGATTTCTGGGGCAAGAATCGCAGCGCATTACAATCTGCACTGTCGCAGACTGAAGCCGCACAAGCTGAGATTGCTGCCGCAAAATTGATGATTTCAACCGCTGTTGCGCAAACTTACTATCATCTTGCCCAGCAAGTTGAACAGCAAAAACTTGCCGCACAAACGCTTAAGCAACGCGAGCAAGAGTTAAGTCTTGTCAATGCAAGAATCAAGACTGGCCTAGATACCAATGTTGAACTACAACAAGGCAAAGGTAATTTAGCTTCGGCCCGCGTAGATGTTCAGACTGCCACTGAATCTGTTGAACTAAGCCGTAACGCTCTGGCTGCATTGACGCTTCAGTCACCACAAACCCTGAATACACTTGAGCCAGCACTACCTGCCATCACGGTACAAGCATTACCTGATGACATCCCAATAGACCTGATCGCTCGCCGCCCAGACCTGGCTGCCGCGAATGCCCGAGTAAACGCCGCGACAGCTGATATTGCAGTAACACATGCCGACTTTTATCCGAATGTGAGTCTGTCAGCCATGATCGGCCTTTCATCATTTGGCTTATCCAAGTTCCTTGAATCAGGCAGTACAGTCCTAGGTGTTGGCCCTGCCATTCATCTGCCTATTTTTGACGCAGGTAAGTTACGTGCCCAGCTGCAAATCAAAAACACTGACCTTGATATTGCCATCGCCAGCTACAACCAAGTACTTGTAGAAGCAATCCATGATATTGCAGACCAGATGACATCCATCCAGAATATTCGCCTGCAATCTACAGATCAGCAAGCTGCACTAAGCGCTACCGAATCCGCCTACAAACTATCAACGATACGCTATGAAGCAGGCCTGACCAATTACCTCACAGTATTGACTGCAGAAGATGCATTGATACGTGAGCGCAGTCGTTCGGTAAACCTACAGGCACGTACACTGGACCTCAATATCGCCCTCATCAGAAGCCTCGGTGGTGGTTATAGCAAGCCCGAAGCAGTAACTAACGATAGCAATCACCGGTCATAGAACGACATATAGCCAACTTTTTAAACCTTTAATATCTTCAAGGCGACCTTCAACATGAGTGAGTCTAATCAAACAAACCCTACAGAAACGAACGGCAACGGCAAAAGAAAGCTGATGTTGATTGTCGTTGCGATCATCGCACTGATTGCAATGACTATCTGGGGTGTCTATTGGTATCTAGTCGCAAGCCACTACCAATCGACGGATGACGCCTATGTGGCAGGCAATGTGATCCAGATCACGCCGCAAGTGAACGGCACGGTAGTGGAAATCAATGCCGATGACACGGATTATGTGACTGCCGGCAAAGTGTTAGTCAGGCTTGACCCTAATGACGCCGAAGTCGCGCTCAAGCAATCAGAAGCCGAGCTTGCACAAGCGGTACGACAAGCACGCACCCTGTATGCGAATAATGCCATTGTTTCTGCAAGCCTCAACGAGCGTAAGGCCGACCTCGCCAGAACAAAAACAGAGGTAGATAAAGCAAGAGAAGATTTACAGCGCAGGCAGGCGGTCGTCTCCACAGGTGCAGTTTCCAAAGAAGAAGTTGAGCACGCGCAAACCACGTTGAATAATGCACTCAGTGCCATGTCGTCAGCGCAATCTGGCCTGATAGGCGCGCAAGAACAGCTCACTTCAAGCCATGCGCAAACCGAAGGCACAACCGTTGAAACCCATCCAAACGTAGAGGCCGCGGCAGCGCATGTGCGCGAAGCTTACCTAACAAGAGAGCGATGCGATATTACTGCCCCCGCCGCTGGTCAGCTAGCAAAGCGCAGCGTGCAAATCGGGCAACATATACAGACTGGCTCGCCACTGATGGCGATCATCCCACTCGATCAACTCTGGGTGGATGCCAACTTCAAGGAAAGCCAGCTAAAAGGCATGCGCATCGGTCAGCCCGTAGAAGTCTATGCGGACGTGTACGGCAGTAAAATTGAATATACGGGCCACATTACTGGCTTGGGCGCAGGTACTGGCGCTGCGTTTTCATTGCTTCCAGCACAGAATGCGACAGGTAACTGGATCAAGATCGTGCAGCGTATCCCTGTTCGCATTGAGCTCGATAAGGACCAACTAAAAACGCATCCTTTACGCATAGGCCTATCAATTGATGCAAAAGTGGACACTAGTGATAGCAGTGGCAAGCTGCTCGCTGATGTATCCAGAACATCACCAGTATCGACAACGGCTCAGATGAATGCACAGGTAGCTGCCGCAGATTCACTGGTGAAAGACATCATCAGCAAGAACAGGGGCAACACTTCTGAAACTGGCGCGATTGAAAAGCCGACCTCAGTCATTGTCCACGGCACAAAGTCGTAACCGTAAACAAACAATCAAATGGCTCAAGATACTAATCTGGCGACTAGCCAACCTGCCCAACCCGCGCCATTAAAAGGTGGGCAGCTAGCACTGGGCACACTGGTACTTTCATTGGCCACATTCATGAATGTGCTGGATACCTCCATTGCCAATGTCTCGCTGCCTGCGATTGCAGGTAATTTGGGCGTTTCGCCCAATCAGGCAACCTGGGTGATTACCTCGTTTGCTGTCGCCAATGCCATCTCGATTCCGCTCACAGGCTGGCTCACTATGCGGTTTGGCGCAGTCAAGCTATTCACATGGTCAGTGCTGTTATTCTCGCTGGCATCGCTACTGTGTGGATTTGCGCCCTCCATCGGCATGCTGATTTTCTTCCGCATCATTCAGGGCGCTGTCGCGGGGCCCATGATTCCACTTTCTCAATCATTGTTGTTATCCAGCTATCCGTCCAGCAAGTCTGGCACGGCCCTCGCCATGTGGTCGCTCACGACATTAGTCGCTCCCATCATGGGGCCTTTGCTTGGCGGTTACATTACTGACAACTTCTCCTGGCCCTGGATTTTTTACATCAACATACCGATAGGCATTGCCTCGGCATGGGTGACGTGGATCATCTACCGCAAACGCGAAACGCCGATACGCAAATTGCCTGTTGATTTTGTTGGCTTGGGCTTATTGGTAATTTGGGTTGGCTCACTGCAAGTCGCGTTGGATAAAGGCAAAGAACTCGACTGGTTCACTTCTCCGCTGATTATCGGATTAAGTGCCACCGCAGTGGTTGGCTTTGTGCTGTTTTTAATCTGGGAATTGACGGACAAACACCCCGTGGTCAATCTGCGTTTGTTTCAAAAACGCAATTTCAGCATAGGCGTGATTACCCTATCCTTAGGCTACGGCGTGTTCTTCGGCAATGTCGTATTGCTGCCACTCTGGCTGCAGCAGTATATGGGTTACACCGCCACTTGGGCGGGACTGGTCACTGCGCCCGTAGGGATTCTGGCCATCATATTCTCACCCATCGTCGGTAAAAACGTGGGGAAGGTAGACCCACGAATATTGGCAAGCGTGGCCTTTGTGGTCTTTGCGCTGGTGTTCTGGATGCGCTCAAATTTTTCGACCCAAACTGATGTATATGCCATGCTCACGCCCACAATTATCCAAGGCATTGCGATGGCTTTTTTCTTCATCCCGCTGGTCAGCTTAACGCTATCTGGTTTGCGCCCAGACCAGATACCCGCTGCTTCGGGCTTATCCAATTTCGTGCGGATTACCGCAGGGGCATTCGGTACCTCGATCGCGACCACTGTATGGGATAATCGCGCAACGCTACACCATACTCAACTGATCGAACACATCACGCCTTATGATGCTGTTGCGACTGATACCATCAATAAAATGCAGCAGAGTGGGCTTTCATTCGAACAGGCCAAAACCCAGATCAACCAGCTCATCAATCAGCAGGCTTTTACCTTTTCAGCGGATGATATTTTTTATGTTTCGTCCTTTATCTGCCTGGCGATGATAGCCATTCTATGGTTGGCAAAACCTGAAAAGATCGCAAGTTCGTCCAAAGACGTAGTCGCTCACTAATAAGAATTAATGTGCATCTGAGAAATTACTCTTAACAATCTCAGGCCATCTTTTAACCCAGCAACAATGATGGTCGAAATCAGCAATCACCGTGATTGGTGGCTGGTGCTCACTATCGAATCGATCTGCATAAGCACGGGCAATGGATTCGGCAATCACTTTATCTTGACCACCCACATAATGGCGCTGCTCAATAGCTTGAAGGCTTTGCCACGTATCGGCTGGGTTCAGCGAGCCCGTTAATGGAGAGAGGTGATTGGCCTTAGTCCAAAATGCTGTATCCAGATTACCAGCAACTGTCACCAGCATTTCAATATCATCTCGCTGTGCTGCCACTAATACAGCTACTGCTGCGCCCCCAGAATAACCAACCAATCTTATATGCTTGGCTTGATACCGTGATTTCAGTTGGCTGATCGCCTGATTGCTGGCTGAAATCACTTCAGGCGCAAACCTGCTATCCGTCCAATATTTCTGTGTGCAGTTCTGTTTGTCAGCGCCAGTCACATACTGACAAGGTCGGGCGAGATAGACGGCATTTTTACTAGGATCACTCAGAGCAAGTCTTAAAGCCAATGGGTCTCGCGGTGTAGGATCGAATGAAGGCGTAGCTCGATCGACCCAAGCCATGCCATCGCCTTCAATGTAAATCGTCAAGGTTTCTGCATGCTGAAGAGCATGCGGTACAAAAGTTGCAAGATAAAAACTATCTGTATTAAGCGTGACTCTTTGCCAGCCAGCATCAATAGCCATCTTCGTAGATTGTTCGCGGCGCTGCTCAGGGCCATTTGCAGCACATCCAACGACAGTGATCGCTATGAGTAGAAGTTTGATAGTTTCAGGGATTCGCATATCTGTTTATGCCGTCACATGACTGATAAACTCCTCGAACTTACCAGTCGGCCCCAGAGGTATCTCATCAAGGAAGCTGAATGTTATCTGGAAATCATGTCCAAGATTTTTTTGCATATTTCTGGCAACTATCGCTTGCTCAGCCTCGGTGAATGGCCGCTCCACCACGAGCTTGATCTCAACTTGTTCAAGACTGTGCTGCACGCACTGGAATCGAGACACTTTAACGCCTGTTGCCCCTGAGATCTCGCCATGTTCGCCAAGATATGGGAATAGACTCTCGCCAGTTGGTAAGATTAGTCGATTCCGCTTGCGCCCGTGAATCTTGCGGATGACTGGTAGATTCCGTCCACAAGAGCATGGCTCACCAAATTCAGCCATATCACCTACTTCATAACGAATGAACGGCGTGAGGTAGTTATGCAAGGTAGTAATTAACACTTGCCCGACTTTCCCTGGGGGACACGGCTGGCCATGTTCATCCACGATCTCAAGCAATATATTTTCTGATTGCACATGGTAATCACCAGATTCTGGACACTGCATTGCCAGATAACCCGCTTCTTCACAAGTGTATACATCGACCACTTTGACCTGCCATGCCTCTTCAATCAGCGTTCTAGCCTCTTTAGTCAACATCTCCCCGATAGTACGAATATGCTTTAAACGGGGCAGTTCTTCATTGTTCTCGGCTGCATACTGGGCAAGCGCCACAAGATTGGATGGATACGACAATAAGTCATCGGGCATCTCACGCTTTAGCCAGTCTAACTGCTGTTTTAAGGTGGACACTATATTGAGGATGCTGGCTGGCCCAGTCTCAAAAACTGGTGTGACCACTTGCCCCCAGTTTGCTTCATGGATACCATCAGGCGCCTCTGCGGTACCTTTTGGAAACCAGCGAATCACAGCGAGTTTTCCACTAAAATCCTGCTGGTGCCAAAGATTATCGCGCAAGGCAAATGCCAGCCACATCGTGTGTGCCAACAAGGTCTTGCCAAAGCGCACACGTCGCCCAGTAGAGCCTGAAGTATTAGAGAAATGAGGAGCGCCATGATCAGCGGGTAGCTGCAATGTCTCTAACTTGGTATCAGCAGTCTGTATTGCCAATCGCGTGGATTGCGGAATCTGGCGAAAGAAATCCAGCGTCAAAGTTTCAGGGATTGTTAGCTTATGGACTTTAGCCATTTCCTGATAATAAGGCACGGTAGCAAAGGCATGCTGCAACAGCAACTTAAGTTGCGACATCTGTTGTTCAAGTAACCTCTCGCTAGGCCACCATTGCGAGCGCTCTAACTGATACTGAAGCGACAGCATCAAACTAGCATGTGGGTCAGTGATGGCTGGGAACACATGATTCTTAATATGGGAGCGTGGTGTTTGATTCATGCTGTTTTCACAATGCTTGCGTATTCATCTTTCAATCATAAGCGATTTCTGAGGATGTGAAAAACGAGCTTTCATACAAGATAGCCAAGGATATGTTAGTGCAACTCAATTCTTGTTATGATTTCAAGCTTACTCAAATTGCCTTTGTATGACCACCTCAAGCAAAACCACTCAAGACCACCCATACAAAGGCATACTCCTTATCTGTTGCGCCGTATTTCTATTCGCAGGCAGTGATGCGCTTTCAAAATACCTTACTCAGGTTTATCCCGTGGTCATGGTGCTTTGGGTGCGTTATATCGTTCACACTGGCTTGATGATGACAGCATTCGTGCCTAAGTCTGGTTTTGCGCTGATTAAAACCAGACGGCTGGATTTACAAATCATTCGCGGCTTTTGCATGGTCAGCACTAATATGCTGTTCATCTCGGCACTGCATTTCATTCCATTAGCTGAAGGCACAGCCATCGTATACATCACACCGCTCATTGTGACCGCCTTATCGTGGCCTTTTCTCGGTGAGCGCGTGAGTCGAGCACAATGGATCGCAGTGTGGATCGGGTTTATCGGGGTGTTGATTATCGTGCGGCCTGGCGGCGCATTATTTACGCCAGTCGCCCTGCTGGCAGTAGGGGCTGCTTTTAGCTTCAGCATTTATCAATTGGTCACGCGTAAACTCAGTGGCGTAGATAGTTCAACCACCAGCAATTTCATCAGCGGTGCGATTAGCACACTACTCACCACGGCGATATTGCCGTTCTACTGGCAAATGCCCGATTTATGGCATGGACTGTTAATGGTTGGGCTAGGCATTTCAGCATTGGCTAGCCACCTATTCATGACCCGTGCCTATGATTATGCCCAACCCTCTACACTGGCACCATTCACATATGGTCAGTTGATTTTTGCTGGATTAATCGGCTACTTGTTATTCGGGCATATCCCTGATCACTACGCTCTGCTTGGCATCACGATCATCTGCATCAGCGGCCTGATTGTGGCATGGGGTCAACGAAAAAATGCCCACAAGCCTTTACTGAGCGATCCTTTGTAAAAGCTTGCTGGTATCTTTGATTTATCTCGTTATTTCTTGGCGCCTACCACAACGAGTTCAGGATGTTTCTCTACAGGCCTTTCCTCTATTTTTGGCATAGGTGGCGCAAACATGGATTCAAGCAACGCGCGGAACTCAGGGCCGCACTCAGGATGTTTAAGGCCTAGCTTCACTGTTGCCTCCAGATAACCCGCTTTAGATCCGCAATCGTAACGCACACCGTTAAATCGGTAAGCGAGCACCTGCTCTTCGCTCAACAATTGTGAAATACCATCCGTGAGTTGAATCTCGCCACCAGAACCAGGCTTGATATTCTGCAAGTGGTGGAAAATTCGCGGTGTCAGAATATAACGGCCAACAACACCTAAGGTAGAAGGCGCATCTTCAGGTTTTGGCTTTTCGACAATCGCAGATACCTGCTCAATACTTTCGCTGACAGGCCGCGTAGCTACAATACCGTAACTCTTGGTCTGCGCGCGCGGTACATCCTGTACGCCAAGTAATGAGCAACGGTAATAATCATAGGCATCTACCATTTGCTTCATGATCGGCACATCGCCATCCAGCAAGTCATCAGCCAATAGCACTGCAAATGCATCATCATTAATCACTGGTTTCGCCAATAGAATGGCATGACCCAAACCGAGGGCGCTGGTCTGGCGTATATAAATACAATTCACATGCTTGGGCACGATGTTCTGTACCAAGGCCAGCAATGCTTTATTGCCTTTGCGCTCGAGCTCATTCTCTAACTCATACGCCATATCAAAATGATCTGAGATCGAGCGTTTGTTCCGACCCGTGATAAAAATCAGATCAGTGATACCTGCTGCCACCGCCTCTTCCACAGCATATTGAATCAGTGGTTTATCGACTATGGGTAACATCTCTTTGGGGTTGGCCTTGGTAGCTGGCAAAAATCGGGTACCTAAGCCTGCAACGGGGAATACTGCTTTGGTGACTTTTCTCATGATTGGATTTCTCTTTGTTAGCGGGTTAATTGATTTAGCTTGATATTTAAGAAATAGCAAAATCTGCACCAGCTAAACTAGGTTTTATAACTGGATAAAACATATACGCAAAAGAATATGAGAGGTAGATAAACAAACGTCCCACTGCCAATGGCCATAAGGCGTTGTCTATAGGTTTGTAATTTGGGGTTGATAGAAGATGATTGCTGAATAGACGGCAACATTTTTGAATAAAATGCTGTCGTCTATGAGGGATTATTGCAATACAAGAGGCTTAAAATACTGTTGTCGGGCGTTAATGACAAGAATAGGTTTTAATATTCAATGCGATACAGCAAGATTGGATTATTTGTCTATTTTTGACGACACTAACAGGCTAATAATTGAACAAAAGTTATACAAAAACGCGACTTAATCTTTAGAAAAAAGGTCGCGAGTGTAAATCTTGTCCAACACATCACTCAAATCCTCAGTGATTCGATTTGCAATAATGATCTCCGAGCGTTTTTTAAACTCTGCAAGGTCATTCACCACTGGTGATTTGAAAAAATCCGCCTCTTTGATCTCTGGCTCATACACAATGACCTGTATGCCTTTGGCTTTAATCCGCTTCATGATGCCTTGAATACTGGAAGCCCTGAAATTATCTGAACCAGCCTTCATAATCAGGCGATAAATACCCACCACGGTTGGATTATGCTTGATCACATCCTGCGCGATAAAATCCTTGCGTGTTGAATTGGCATCAACAATCGCACGAATCAATGTTTGCGGTACATTCTCATAGTTGGCAAGCAACTGCTTGGTATCTTTTGGTAGGCAATAGCCACCATACCCAAAAGAAGGGTTGTTGTAGTGTTGGCCAATTCTGGGATCTAAACACACGCCATCAATGATCTGCCTGGTATCCAGGCCGTGCGAAGC
>DATHWP010000091.1:0-88994 GCA_035460505.1 Methyloradius sp.
TTGCTGTCTATCAATACGCCGTTGCGCTCAATGGCGAATAAAATCTCCATCGATGGCATTTCAATCTGGCTGTAAATGAAGTCCAGCTTGGCATCTGGCTTAATTTGAGGATACAAATTTTCATGCAATTGCAGTGTAATGTCGGCATCTTCTGCGGCGTATTCGCTAGCTTGTTCCAGCGCGACCTGTGAGAAGCCAACAGACTTTGCGCCTTTGCCTGCGATTTCTGCATAGGTGATGGTTTTTACGCCGAGATGCCGCATGGCGAGGTCATCCATGCCGTGTGAGCGGTGGCTTTCCAGCACGTAAGATTGCAACAGGGTGTCGTGGGCGATGCCGTTTAATTCAATACTCAGGTTGGCGAGCACATGTTTGTCGTATTTGAGGTTTTGGCCGACTTTTTTAATGGCAGGATTTTCCAGCAACGGTTTGATGCGAGCCAGCGTAGCTTCAAACGGTAATTGATCAGGTGCACCAGGGTAATCATGTTTGAGTGGTAAATAAGCTGCTTCGCCAGCGATGGTGGCGAATGACATGCCGACTAACTTGGCGGTCATCGGGTCGAGGGATGTGGTTTCGGTATCAAAGCAAACGAGCGCTGCTTTGTTGATTTTATCTAGCCATTTGCTTAAATCTTGCCCGGTAAGAATAGTCTCGTAATGCCGACTATGCACAGCGGCAGCAGCGAATAAGTCGCCAGATGCATGAGTAGTGGAGGGCACAGAGGTTGCCGTAGGTGTGGTTGCTGGTGCGGCAGGCAGATCTAGTTCACGCCGCCAGGTCTTGAAGTCGAAGCGATCGAATAATTCGGCGAGTTTGGTTTTGTCTTGGGGCTGAGGGGCAAGGTCAGCCAAGTTTTCCTGTATGCCAACATCACAGCGTATGGTGATGAGTTCGCGTGCAGTTGGCAGCCACGGCAAAGCCTTGCGCAAGTTCTCGCCGACTACGCCTGTGATTTCATCAGCATGGGCAACAATATTATCGAGTGAGCCATATTGCTTGAGCCATTTTACGGCGGTTTTCGGGCCGACTTTTTCAACGCCTGGTACGTTGTCTGATGTGTCGCCAATCAGCACGAGATAATCAATCATCAGGGTGGGTGGTATGCCAAATTTGTTTTCTACGCCTGCGACATCAAGTACTTCATCAGTTCTTCTGAAGGCATCGCGCATGGTGTTGACGACGGTGACATGCTCATTCACTAACTGTGAGATGTCTTTGTCACCCGTGGAGATAATGACTCGCACACCTTCGCGTTCGGCTTGTTTGGCGAGTGCGCCAATCACATCGTCAGCTTCTACGCCGTCTTCAACAATAAGTGGCCAGCCCATCGCTTTGATGGCTTCGTGTAGCGGGGCGATCTGTGGGCGTAAGTCATCAGGCATGGCGGCACGGTTGGCTTTGTATTCTGGGTAAATATCGTCGCGGAAGGTTTTGCCCTTGGCGTCAAAAATACACGCGCTATAATCGGCTGGGTAATCTTTGTGCAAACGGCGTAGCATATTGAGTACGCCCTGTATCGCGCCAGTGGGCTCGTTGGCTTTGTTGCGCAAATCGGGCATGGCGTGAAATGCGCGGTACAGGTAAGACGAGCCATCCACTAATAACAACGTTTTCATCTTGATTTAGGTATCCGTTATGTCGATATTCACTACAAAAAAACTTCCCAAGATTACTGATCAGGCTGCGCCTGAAAGCGAGAGCACCTCGCATGAGTCATGGCATGCGTTTGAGATTATGGCAGAATTCGTGGATGCGACCGAGCGGCTTAAGCAAATCACGCCAGCGGTCTCTATCTTTGGTAGTGCGCGTACCAAGCCAGATAGTCCTTATTATCAATTGACAGAAGAAATTGCCCGCCAGTTATCCGATGCTGGTTTCAGTGTGATTTCTGGGGGTGGCCCTGGCATTATGGAGGCCGCTAACAAGGGCGCTTTTGCGGGCAAGTCGCCCAGTATTGGCCTCAATATTGAGCTGCCGTTTGAGCAAAAGGGTAATGCCTTTCAGGACATTGGCATCAATTTCCAGCACTTTTTTATGCGTAAGGTGATGTTTGTTAAATATGCATCGGCTTATGTGGTCATGCCTGGCGGATTTGGTACGTTAGATGAATTGATGGAAGCGCTAACGCTGGTGCAAACTGGCAAGACGCGAAAAATCCCGATCATTCTTGTCTGTGAGCCATTCTGGCGGGGTCTTGTAGATTGGTTCAAGACTACGCTGGTGACAGAAGGCGTGGTATCCGCGGGCGATATAGATTTGGTGCAGATAATTGACGACCCTAAGGAGATTGTTGAGGCGATTTTCAAACATTACGAAACGCGAGGATTTGAGCTTTCAGCGGCTGAGAAGCAAGTTCAGCTTTATCTGTAACGATTACTAGAGATTTTGCGGTGAACTGGCAATCGCTTCACCGCGCTAATGCGCTTTTTGCTAGAATTAGCTTATATTTTAAAGCCAGAGGTTACCATGCGCTTGTTTCGATATTGTTTGCTGCTGATTCTACTATTGCCTTTACTGGCAAAGGCTGCTGGCCAACCTGATAATCTGCAACCACTTCCAGATGCGCCACCACCTCCACCAGGTGTGACAGACGCTAATGAAGAGCCTGAAGTCACTATCATTAAAAAAGGTGAGAATACGGTCGAAGAATATCGCATCCACGGCGAACTCTACATGCAGAAAATCACGCCTGCGCATGGCGTGCCTTATTACCTGATGAAAGAAGATCAAGAGGGTGGCTGGTCGCGCTCCGATGGCCCAACTGCCCCATTAGCTGTGCCTAAATGGATATTGTTCCGCTTCTAAATCTCCAACAAAAAGAGGGCGTTTTAGCCCTCTTCACCTATCTGTACTGAATCTTTTATGTCTGTATTTACCACGGTTACGCCACAACAGCTCAGCGAATGGTTGAAAGCTTATCCGTTGGGCGAGTTACTGGATTTGCAGGGCATTGCCTCTGGTATTACCAATACCAATTATTTTGTGACTACGAGCACGGGTCGTTATGTGTTGACTCTGTTTGAGGCGAATACGGCTGAGGAACTCCCTTATTTTCTCGACCTGATGGCGCACCTTGCGCAACACCAAGTGCTTTGCCCATCGCCAGTGCGCAATATTGCTGGCAACAGTTTGGGCGAGCTCAATGGGAAACCTGCTGCCTTGGTCAGCTGTCTCAAGGGGCGCTCACTGGAAGTGCCTGCTGCCGTGCATTGCGCGGAAGTTGGGCGAGTATTGGCTGCGATGCATATTGCTGGCGACTCTTTTAGCGCGAAGATGGAAAATCCGCGCGGTGCCAATTGGCGTCTCACGACTGGCAATAAGCTGATGGATTTATTGAGTGCTCAAGATCGAGCCCTGCTTCAAAGCGCGCTGAGTGCAGAAGCCAAACAGTCGCTTGATGGCTTGCCAACTGGCGTGATTCACGCAGATTTGTTCCGCGATAACGTATTGTTTGATGGCGAGCAAATGGGTGGCGTGATCGATTTTTACTATGCTTGCAACGATGT
This sequence comes from Methyloradius sp., assembly GCA_035460505.1. GTDB lineage: Bacteria > Pseudomonadota > Gammaproteobacteria > Burkholderiales > Methylophilaceae > Methyloradius. The sequence goes on from DATHWP010000091.1 coordinate 3,510, forward strand.
GTTGTTATACGACGTAGCGATTGCGGTGAATGATTGGTGCACGAATGAAGATGGTAGCTTGAATGCCGAGTTAACAATCGCTTTGCTAAAAGCCTATCATGCTGTGCGTCCGTTCAGCGAGCTTGAACATCAAGCCTGGCCCAACCAACTAATGAGCGCAGCGTTGCGGTTTTGGCTATCACGTCTATATGATTTTCACTTCCCTAATGCGGGTGAACTGACGCACGCTAAAGACCCTGCACACTTTCAAAAGATTTTACAAAAACGGATCAATGAGCAAGCTAGTCTGGCCACATTGTGGATATAACAGCATCAATTAGAGTATTAGAATTCAGGGGAAACTATGTTTAAAGACAGTATGAAAGAAGGCTTGCTCTGGATAAAAGATAGCGTAGCCTTGTTTAGAAAAAAGCCTGCCATGTGCATGCTGGTAGCGCTCTCTTATGTATTTCTGTTTATCGTCACCCCTGCAATTCAGGGCATGCCAACCCTGCTCAAGCTGATGATTATGCTGGCATGGCCAGCTTACATGGTGCTAGTGATTACGTTTTTTCTTGAGCTTGATAAGTCTCAGCCATTCAAGCTTGAAACACTCCTCAAACACATACAGCCTTATATCGCGAAATTGGTGCTGCTTGGCGCGATTTGCTTGCTTTATGGCGTATTGGTGAGCGGATTTACCAGCGGCGACTTGAATACCTTAAATGCCATGATCAAAGCGGGCGATCAGAATGAAGCGATTGCGACCAAAGTGTTGCCATTGATGCTCAAAATATTACTTTTGCTAGCGCCATTATTGATGGCTACCTGGTTTGCGCCAATGTTGATTGTGCACCACAATTTTTCAGTATTCCGCGCCATCAAATCCAGTATCGCTGGGTCAATCTATAGCGCCTTATCGCTAGGATTTGCTTGGCTATTTCTCACGCTGGCATTTTCAGTGGCGATGATGTTGATTGGCGTGGTCGTAGGCATTGTTGCGGCTATCTCCCAACCTTTTGCGCTGGTGTTGGCATCACTGACTTTGCTTAACTGTTTCCTTGTCGCCACTGCAATGATGCTGGCCTTTCAATACGTGAGTTATCGAGATGTATTCGCGAAAAAATTCGCGAATGTGGCAAAAATCGATACTACGGCATAGTCATTTGCAGAAGCGCTAAGTTTTTAATTAAAGCGCTTCAAGCTTGGCATATTCCAGCGCCAGCCATTTCATGCCTTCTTTGCCAAAGTTGATTTGTATGCGCAAATCATCGGCATTGCCTTCATAGCTCACCACCACGCCTTGCCCAAACTTGCCATGGCCAACTTGCTGGCCGATCTTCCAAGGCATTGCACTTTTTTGTTCGCTACTGGTGCTGGCCGTCTGGAAGAATGGCTTAGCTACAGGTTTTGCATTCAGGCGCTTTAATAGTTCTTCGGGGATTTCATCAAGAAAACGGGAAGGAATGCCATAGCGCACTTGGCCGTGCAGCATACGGCTCTGCGCGTGGCTTAAATACAGCCTTTCGCGCGCCCGCGTTACCGCGACATACATCAGGCGACGTTCTTCTTCCAGGCCATTTGCCTCGTACAAACTTTGTTCATGCGGGCACAAGCCTTCTTCTAGCCCGCTGATAAATACCGCCTTGAACTCAAGCCCTTTGGCTGCATGTACTGTCATGAGCTGTAGTGCATCTCGCCCGACATCAGCTTGGTGTTCGCCTGCTTCAAGGCTGGCATGCCCTAAAAACTGAGTGAGTAACGATTGTACGATTTCGCCATTTTCATCGACATCGCTTTGCTCAATGCGCAGCCCAAGGTCTTGATTCATGAATGCGGTAGCGGCGGAGACGAGTTCTTCCAGGTTGGCGATGCGATCTTCACCCTCTTTTTCACCTTGATAAAAGGTTTTCAAGCCCGATAAGGTGGTGGCTAGTTCAGCCACTTCTGGCAGGCTAATGCCGATGGATTCTTCCTGCATTTGCTTGATGAGGGTGACAAAGTTGCCAATTTTTCCTGTGTTCAATAACGCTGCTTCCCACAAGCTGGTGTCATTCTGGCGGGCAACCTCTTGCAGTTGTTCCAGACTACGTGCGCCTATGCCACGTGTGGGAAAGTTAATGACACGTAGTAGCGCAGTATCGTCATTCGGGTTGGCCATCAAGCGCATATAGGCCAGTGCGTGCTTGATTTCGGCGCGCTCAAAAAAGCGTAAACCACCATATACGCGGTAGGGTAAGCCAACCGAAAATAGCGCATGCTCAATCACGCGTGATTGCGCGTTAGAGCGATACAGCATGGCAATATCGCTCAAATCTACACCATCGCGATGGAGTGACTGGATTTCTTCCACGATGAAATTTGCTTCATCAATGTCGTTATAAGCTTGGTACACGCGCACGGGTTCGCCAGCGCCAGCGGACGTCCATAAGTTCTTGCCCAAGCGATTACGGTTGTGCGTGATGATGGCATTGGCTGCATCAAGAATGTTGCTGTGAGAACGGTAGTTTTGTTCGAGTTTGACGATATTTTCAATGGCAAAATCCTGCTCAAAATCACGCATATTGCCAACGCGTGCGCCTCGGAATGCATAGATGGACTGGTCATCGTCGCCCACTGCAAATATGCAGTTGCGCTGCTTACCTTGTGCGTGGCCAGCGAGCAGTTTCAGCCACTGGTATTGCAGGCGATTGGTATCCTGGAACTCATCGACCAGCACATATTTAAAGCGGTTTTGATAATGCTGGCGGATATTGACGTCACGTTCGAGCAGTTCATAACAGCGCAAAAGAAGCTCAGCAAAATCGGCGACACCTTCACGCTGGCATTGCTTATCGTATTCTTCAAAGATTTCACGTAGCTTTTGCGAATGCGGGTCGTAGGCATCCACGCTATGCGCACGCATGCCTTCATCCTTGCAGCTATTGATGTAGCCTTGCACCTGCTTTGGTGGAAATTTCTCATCATCCACATTCATCAGCTTCATCACGCGTTTGATGGCCGAGAGTTGATCTGCGGTATCCAGAATCTGGAAAGTGGCGGGCAATAAGGCTTCGCGATGATGTGCACGCAACAAACGATTGCACAATCCATGAAAAGTGCCCACCCACATGCCGCGCGTATTGATCGGCAACATGGTCGTTAGCCGCGTCAACATCTCTTTAGCGGCTTTATTGGTAAAGGTCACCGCCAGCAAACCGTTTGGCGAAATCTGCCCAGTTTGGATCAACCACGCAATACGCGTGGTCAGTACACGTGTTTTTCCACTACCAGCCCCTGCCAATATTAGTGCCGATTGGTGTGGCAGCGTGACTGCCTCAAGTTGTTTATTGTTTAAGCCAGCAAGTAGAGAGTCGCTACTAGTTGCATAGGTGTGGGGTGCATTGGTTTGATCTGTCATGCCTAATTATCGCAGGTCATGCATGGCTTGAGAACATTTAGTAACAGATTCGGCCTTGAATGTGAAGGTTTGTAAGACTATGTAAAGTGGGGAATTTTTATGAACTATAGGGTAATACGAACGTCTTACTTGCAGATGAGAAATCGTCTCCCGCTTCTCCTCCCTGAGCGGGAAGCCTTATCTTGTAAGGCTTTACTATGCCCCCGATTTTACTCCCCTTTAATCGGGGGTTTTTTTGTCCGCAAGATATGCAGCGCTCACTAAAACTAGATTTTATTGGCTAAGGTGTTGCGGCTGGAGCTGCAGGTGCAGCCAAAGGCGTATAACCAGAATAATTGCCATAACCTGTATAGCCTGCTGCGTCTGGTTTAAGGTAGCCTGGATCTTTTGGGTCAAGAGTTAACCCAGCATTTGCATTCCCTTGCGCAGCATCATTTTCTGCCTTTTTAGCAGCCTCTTTTGCTGCGAGTTTTGCGGCAGCAGCAGCTGTTTTTTTATCTGCAGCTTCTTTTGCTGTTTTTTCGTCCTGCTGTTGTTGTTCCAACTGGCGTTTTTTGCGTCCTTCTTCAATCACATTTTGGTAAGCCTGCAGCTTTTTCTGAGCATCAGGCGCAACTGGCATTGGGTCTTCAACAATAATATTCGTGGCTTTTACATTAGAGGGCGGCGGTTGGTCTGAGTAATGTACTTTGCCATCTGCATCTGTCCATTTTGTAATGCCAGCGTAAGTGTGGCAGCTAATAATGAGTAGCCCCAGTACCATGATGCTTAGTTTTGTTGAGCGCATATTGATATTCTCTGTGCGTAAATGAATGATGGTACTCTTTTTGGATTACAGCTAACACTATAGATTAGTGGTATTAATTGATAGTTCAAAGCATTGAGAGATGTGCGATTGATATAAAAACAAAAAGCCCCGCAATGCGGGGCTTTTTGTTTACGACTTTATCTTCCGATAATTGTCGAAAATTACATCATACCGCCCATGCCACCCATACCGCCCATATCACCGCCACCCATTGAAGGCGCGTCATCCTTAGGCAGTTCGGCTACCAATGCATCGGTAGTCAGGATCAGTGAAGCAACTGAAGCTGCATTTTGCAATGCTGAACGAGTTACCTTAGCTGGATCAAGTACGCCAAGCTCAACCAAGTCACCATAAGTGCCGTTAGCTGCGTTGTAACCATAGTTGCCTGTACCTTCAAGCACCTTGTTAACCACTACTGATGGCTCGTCACCTGCGTTAGCAACGATCTGGCGCAAAGGTTCTTCAATAGCGCGCAATACGATCTTGATACCAGCATCTTGATCAGGATTATCGCCTTTGAGTTCCTTGATTGCTGAACGGGCACGCAACAGGGCAACACCGCCGCCTGGAACAATACCTTCTTCAACGGCTGCACGTGTTGCATGCAATGCATCTTCAACGCGGGCTTTCTTTTCTTTCATTTCGATTTCGGTAGCAGCGCCAACCTTGATCACAGCAACGCCACCAGCCAATTTGGCTACACGTTCTTGCAGTTTTTCACGGTCATAATCGCTACTAGCTTCTTCGATTTGCTTCTTGATTTGGTCGATACGTACTTTGATGTTGTTTTCAACGCCAGCGCCATCAATGATGATGGTGTTGTCTTTGTTAACTTCAATACGTTTTGCCTGGCCTAAGTCTTCCAGTTTTACATTCTCAAGCTTCAAGCCGAGTTCTTCAGCAATCACGGTACCGCCGGTCAAGATAGCGATATCTTCCAGCATGGCTTTACGACGGTCACCGAAGCCAGGCGCCTTAACAGCTACAGTCTTCAGAATGCCGCGGATGTTATTCACAACCAGGGTTGCCAATGCTTCGCCTTCGATATCTTCAGCGATGATTAGCAATGGGCGACCAGACTTAGCAACTTGTTCCAGTGTTGGCAGTAAATCACGGATGTTTGAGATTTTCTTGTCGAACAATAGTACGAATGGATTTTCCAGCAAAGCGATTTGGCGCTCTGGGTTATTGATGAAGTAAGGTGAGAGGTAGCCACGGTCAAACTGCATACCTTCAACAACGTCCAGTTCATTTTCCAGACCTGAGCCATCTTCAACAGTAATCACACCTTCTTTACCTACTTTGTCCATTGCATCAGCAATGATCTGGCCGATGTGGAAATCAGAGTTAGCTGAAATGCTACCAACTTGAGCGATTTCTTTGCTGGTGGTGGTTGGTTTTGAAATCTTTTTGATTTCTTCAACGATGGCAATTACAGCCTTATCAATACCGCGCTTCAAGTCAGCTGGGTTAAAACCTGCAGCTACGTATTTGAAACCTTCACGTACGATGGCTTGAGCCAATACGGTAGCGGTAGTAGTGCCGTCACCTGCGTTGTCAGAAGTCTTTGAAGCTACTTCCTTAACCAGTTGCGCGCCCATGTTTTCTAGGCGATCTTTTAATTCAATTTCTTTAGCCACTGAAACGCCATCTTTTGTCACGGTTGGGGCGCCGAAAGAACGCTCCAGAACTACGTTACGGCCTTTAGGGCCCAGTGTGACTTTAACGGCGTTAGCCAGAATGTTCACACCATTAACGATTTTGGCACGTGCCTCATCGCCGAAAATTACTTGTTTTGCTGACATGTGGATCTCCTAAATTCTTAACTTATGGATAACTGCTATGGATTAAAGTCCGTTGAAAGCGCTTAGGCTTCAACAACACCCAAGATGTCTTCTTCACGCAGTACTAATACTTCTTCGCCATTCACTTTGACGGATTGGCCTGCGTATTTTCCGAACAATACCTTGTCGCCAACTTTTACATCGAGCGCGATATTTTTGCCGTTGTCATCTTTTTTACCTGGACCAACAGCAAGAATTTCGCCTTGATCAGGTTTTTCGGTGGCTGTGTCAGGGATCACAATGCCAGATGCGGTGGTGCGTTCTTCTTCCAAGCGCTTTACAATAACGCGGTCATGCAATGGACGAATTGCCATGAGTACTCTCCTTGTTGGTTAGTTTTAACATCAAATTTTAATTACGAATTCTTTGTTGCCATGCTTATCTTTTAATAAAAAATTAAGCAGACAACACAGTTTTAGCACTCTAGTGCTTAGAGTGCTAATAATAAGGGCAACACCCTCAGTTTTCAAGTGCTAATAGACAATTGTTCTTGTTTGCAACAGAGTTTCAGCTTGTTAAGACGCTAAGTCCAGATTGGTTTTAGCGTCTCATTAAGTTGATATGGCAAGGCTGGGAGAAGAGGTGATTACTTAAGTTTCTATCGGTATGCTAAATGCGGCTGATGATTCAATGGATTGCCTGAAGCCTCTCAATAGCGCGATCAATAAGTGCAGAATGGAGTTGATGGCCGACTGATGGTGCAATATCCAGAGTTGCATGGCCATGCAACTCTTCAATTCTTTCGAGCGCTGCTAGAGCATGGTTGACTGGCATCACATTGTCTTCTTGTCCATGAAACAGATGTAATTTAGTGAATGCTGGCGCTTTTGTTGGGAGCTTGGCAAAGCGGCCTGAAAACGCCAATACGCTTCCCACAATGTCATTATGCGCAACACTATATTCCAGTGACATAATCGCTCCTTGTGAGAATCCCCCTAGCACGATGTTTTGTTGAGCCAACTTAAATCTCTCTTGTGCAGCAACTATAAGGTCATGGAGTGCTGGTAGTGCATTCTCAACACGGGTATAGCGGTTTTCCTCAGACACTTCTTTAATAGAAAACCATTGCCTACCTGAACCACCATCAAAAGGATAAGTACCTTCTGGTAAAAGAAATGCTGCGGAAGAATATACCCCTCTTAATTTGTTCACGAGAGGCATCAAATTGGCTGGCGAACCGCCAACACCATGCATCAAGATAAATAGCTGCTCTACTTCACCTGAATTTGGTAAGCGTTCAATCCCACTGAAATTGAAGTTTTCCATTAAATGGCCAGGCATCTACAAGTGACATTCAACCCAGACGATAGCGTCTGACTCATAGTCAAATTCAGGTGATATCCTCAGATTTGAGCAGTCAATGACCTGAAATTTCCCATCAATATTTTTTAATGTCAGGTCATCATTGATTCGACTGATGGTATCTCCTCGACTCATGTCGTAATCGAGATCCACGTTTTTCCAAGTATGGGTAATTGTCACTTAATCGCTCCAGTTAGAAATGTGCCAAAAAAGTTAACGGTGAATTTATTGGAATGGTTAATCAACGTCAATACCTATAAAAAATATGAACTACGCCTAACACCTCAATGATTGGGTATTCTGATTCTGGCAGATTAGGCTGACGTGAATATAGGACAAAACCCTAATTAATCCATTTAACACTTCCTTTAATCTTGGTTCTCATAAGTCAGCTATAAGGGCATTGCGAAAAATAACTCGTAATCTCAAGAGTGACACCCTAAACCAAATATGAGGATTTCCAAAATGGCTCTATCAAAAGCATCAAGCGCTGAGAGTTTAGGACATCAGCCAGTACTCCCAGCAACATACTCTGATTATATTCATGCAAATGCCAGCGTTGTATCTTGGGCTGCAATCTTAGCTGGTGCAACCGCAGCAGCGGCTTTCTCATTGATTTTATTGATACTAGGTGCTGGCTTAGGATTGTCATCCATTTCTCCATGGGCTCATGAAGGCGCTAGTGCAACAGCCTTTGGTATCTCTACCATTGTATGGGTCGCTGTCACGCAAATCCTCGCCTCTGCCCTAGGGGGTTATCTGGCCGGCAGGCTCAGAACAAAGTGGGCTGGTACTCATGTTGATGAAGTTTACTTTCGGGATACAGCACATGGTTTCTTAACCTGGGCTGTTGCTACGCTGGCAACTGCAGCGCTACTTTCTTCTGTGATTGGGAGTGTCGTGGGTGGTACCGCAAAGGCAGGTGCCAGTTTAGCTGGCGGCGCCACGGCCACTGCAATTTCTGGTGGAGTAGCAAGTGCTGACGCCGAAATGGATAAACACCATCATGGCAGTGGTCCTGAAAATGGCTCTATGAGCTATCTGGTAGATTCATTATTTCGTCCAGATCCTACCACCACTGTGACTGCTGATTCTTCCCAAAGTCCAGCTCCGTTGCCTGAAGTGACCCGTATTTTTATAAACTCAGCTAATGCAGAAGCGCTGCCTCCAGCCGATGCTTCTTACCTTGGTCAGCTGGTTGCGAAGCACACTGGCTTGAGTCAGCAAGAGGCTGAAAAGCGTGTTAATGATACCTTTGCCAGCTTACAAGCAAAAAAACATGAGGCTGAAGCAATAGCAAAAGATGCAGCTGAAAAAGCGCGTAAGGCTACGATTTACGCGACCTTGTGGCTGTTTGTTTCGTTCCTGATGGGGGCGTTCTCTGCAAGTCTGGCAGCCACTTGTGGTGGCCGGTCGCGCGACGCGTAATTTAACTTTTATTATTTAAATCAATTAAGGAGACAACCATGCGTTCACTACTATTATTCTTTCTTGGCGTACCTATCCCTATCATTATTCTGATCGCCTTGTTCGTGCATTAGATTAATCACTAATTTGCGAGCTTATCTGAAATGCCTTGGCATATTCCTGTGTGCCAAGGCATTTTTTAATTCAACTATCACTAGTTGGAAAGGCTACTTCTGGCTCATAGACGCCTTAGGATATAACCATGATTAAATCTACAGGGAGTCTGCGGTAATAGATAATAGAAAGATTCTAAATATCATTCTGGCTATTTAATTCAGGATTTAAAATTTCATCCGCTTGGGGTTTGGTCGAGTTGCTAACAGGGATAGTTGTTTTCACAGCGCCATTGTTAGATTCACCTAATTCCACTTCTGGTAGATTGGGTGAAATGGCTGGGTAGCTTTTAATGACTGTGGCTATATAAATATTTGTTTTGTTCCTAGCCTCGACATGCAATTCCCATAACTCTTCGACCTGCTTTAGCTCTTCTTGAGAGGGAAGACAGCCATTCCCTTTGAGGAACGAATTCATTTTGTCGTCGATGATAGCCTGGCGAACTTTTGCTTTTGTTAATGAATCAGACCAGTGCTGAGTTAGTCTCGTCCATTTTTGTGATTCCTCGCTCATCTATGACTCCCCAAAAAGCTCCTACATTCAAGCTGGAGCGTAATGCTGCAAAATTGGTAAAAGATAAATCTGTGTATACTTATGGATCACTATTCGACTGGTTCAGCAGTTTCTGCTGGCTTTTCAGGCTTTAGTATCATTTGAGATAATTCAAAAATCTCCATGGCTCGATTGAATAAACTGGTGGGGTCGTGTATGCCGAGTAACTCCACCTTTTCAGCTTCAGCTTGAATAAGACGCGAATATTCGTATAAATGTTTAGCTATGGCTTTGTGCGCATCTAGTTTCATTATGGGCATTGGATGATTAACTGTACCCCACAGTACTCTGATTAAAAACAATTAGATATGTAATTAACTAAAGCCAATAAAGCTGAAGTTCGTGTCAGTTTGTAAATGGCTGTTATTGCCCAATATCAGACTATTCTGCAGAAAAGCACTCTTAAAGAGTCGTTATCTTAGTTTCCGACAGTAAGCATAAATCTAAAGTGCGATTCCAAACAAGAAATGCACTGTAGAATTCATCTAACTATAATTAATCGCATGATGTAATTTCCCTCTCAAAGTAAATGAACAAACCGCAATGAAGAATCAGGATTTATTAAATCGGAGCCTTGCATCGGTCTGGCATCCTTGTACCCAGATGAAAGCACATGAAACGCAGCCCCTTGTGCCGATTGCGCGTGGCGAAGGTACATGGTTGTACGACATGGATGGCAAGCGTTATCTCGATGCGGTCAGCTCATGGTGGGTGAATCTGTTTGGGCACAATAATCCCAAAATCAAAGATGCTATCAAGCAACAGTTGGATACATTAGAGCATGTAATTCTTGCTGGTTTCACGCATGAGCCAGTGGTGCAGCTATCAGAACGTTTATCAAAACTCACAGGTCTTGGGCACTGTTTCTATGCCTCTGATGGCGCTTCTGCCACGGAGATTGCGCTCAAGATGAGTTTTCATTATTGGCGTAACTTAGGTAAAACGGGCAAGACTAAGTTTATTAGTCTGCAAAACAGTTACCACGGTGAAACATTGGGTGCTTTATCCGTGACGGATGTGGCAATTTTTAAAGACACCTATGCGCCGTTATTGATACAAAGTACTCAGATGCCATCACCCGACTGGCGTTTATCAGAAGCTGGTGAGGGCGCAGAAGCCTATGCTTTAAGGTGTGCGGTTGCCCTTGAAACTTATATTGCAGAGCATCACGCCGAATTAGCCGCGCTCATCGTTGAGCCTTTGATTCAATGTGCTGCTGGCATGGGCATGTATCACCCCGTATATCTGCAACGTGCGCGGGAGATATGCACAAAATATGCAGTGCATCTCATCGCAGATGAAATCGCAGTTGGCTTTGGCCGCACAGGGACTATGTTTGCGATGGAACAGGCAGAGGTTTTACCTGATTTTATGTGTCTGTCAAAAGGCATTACTGGCGGTTATTTGCCCTTGTCAGTCACGTTAACGACAGACGTTATTTATCAAGCTTTTTATGATGACAGCACTGCTCGTGGGTTTTTGCATTCGCATAGTTACACAGGTAACCCACTGGCATGTAGTGCCGCTTTGGCAACGCTGGATATTTTCGAGCAGGAACAAGTGTTGCAGGCCAATCGCCTAAAGGCTCAATATTTGAATTCCCAACTTGGGAAATTTGCAGATATACCTATCAAGCACATGCGTCATCGCGGCATGATTTGGGCATTTGACACAGATTATGTGCCTGAAAAACAGGCGCTATTCAGGCAGCATTTTTATACACAGGCGCTGCAAAGCGGTCTGTTGCTGAGGCCGATTGGCAATACTGTTTACTGGATGCCGCCTTACACGATTAGCGAAGAAGAAATTGACTATATGCTGACCCACACACAGGCAGCGTTACAAAGTTTTGTTTAGTCACCAGATTTATCTAAAAGCCATCATGCGCATATTTATTTTATTTTTACTTTTTGCTGGAATGTCTGCCCAAACTGCACAGGCTGCCTTACCTGACAGTGTTGCAGATGCGCTGCAAAAAGCGGGAATTCCACAAGATCACGTGTCCGTGATTGTTCAGCGCGTTGATACGACTGCACCACTTGTTAGTAACCAAGCTGACCAGCCACTGAACCCAGCTTCCACAATGAAGTTGCTAACGACTTATGCCGGACTAAGCTTGCTCGGACCTGCATATCGCTGGCATACCGATGTTTATATGGATGGCACTCTTACTAATGGTGTTTTGCAGGGCAACCTTATCCTTAAAGGTTATGGCGACCCAGCTTTTATGGCGGAGGATTTGTGGCGTTTGCTCAATAATTTGCGCCAGATGGGCATTAAAGATATCCACGGTGATTTGTTACTGGATGCCTCTTATTTCTCGCCCAATATTGCCAATAGTGCAGACTTTGATGGTGAAGCATACCGTGCCTATAACGCATTACCCAATGGACTGTTACTTAACTTAAAAGCCAGTAGTTTTAAATTCCAGGCGATAAGTTTCGGTGGTAGCCCGCAAGTATTGATTACGGCGGAACCCAATTTGCCAGAGATCAAAGTAATTAATCGTGTGCAATTGAAATCAGGCGACTGCGGCGAATGGAAAAATAAAGTCAGTTACCAGATAGAGAAAACCACAGTGACTTTCAGTGGTAGCTATGCCAGCAGTTGTGCCGAGAAATATATGGAATTGAGTTTTCTGGATGATGCCCACTATACATTTAGCCTGTTTCGTGCCATATGGCAGCAGCTTGGTGGAAGGGTTCAAGGTGATGTCAAACAGATTACTGTGCCAGTCAATGCAACTAAAATCGCACAGGCAGATTCGCCCGCACTGGCTGATGTGATACGGCGCATCAACAAATACAGCAATAACCTGATGGCGCGTCAATTATTCCTGACGTTAGGTGCAGAGCAACTGGGCACGCCAGCAGAGCCGGCAAAGAGTGATAAGGCCATTCGTGACTGGCTGGCTAGCAAAAGCCTGATATTTAATGAGCTGGTGTTAGAGAACGGTGCAGGATTGTCACGCAATGAGCATATTACGGCGCGACACATGGCGGCTTTGCTGCTGGATGCATATACCAGTCCAGTGATGCCAGAGTTGATGTCGTCATTACCTATATTGTCGGTGGATGGCACAGTGGCAAAGCGGCTGAAAGATAGCCCGGCAGTTGGTCGTGCGCATCTTAAAACGGGATCGCTCAATGGTGTGAGCGCGATTTCAGGCTATGTACTGGATGGCAAAGGTCGCTACTGGGTGCTGGTATTCATGGCAAACGATGCGCAAGCTGCTGCCAGTAAAGCTGCGCAGGATGCCTTGATCGACTGGGTGTATCAACAGCAATAATCAACTAATATCTTAAGCATCATTCGCAGATATAACGCTTGAGGATTATAATCTTGGGCTTGATTCAATCATTTAACCCCCTTAGTTGGAGCACGCATTGAAACACCTTACGCTGATTACCAGTGCGTTGCTGATGGCAGTTTTTGCCGCCAGTGGATGCAGCGCAGACTCTAAAACCAGTAATTCTTCATCATCTCATCAGGAAAAAATCGCAATGAGCACTAACATCACAGAATTGACAAAAATCGATCAAGTCGTTGGCGAAGGTCGGGAAGCCGAAGCTGGCCTTAACGTGACCGTGCATTACACCGGTTGGCTTTACGACCCAGCACAGCCAGAAGGCAAGGGCAAAAAGTTTGATAGTTCGGTGGATCGCGGCGATCCGTTCAACTTCTTTTTAGGCGGTGGCCAGGTCATTCGAGGTTGGGATGAAGGCGTAGTCGGCATGAAAATCGGTGGTAAGCGCACGCTGCTCATTCCCTCAGAATATGGTTATGGTGCCCGTGGTGCTGGCGGCGTGATTCCGCCAAATGCTACATTGGTATTTGATGTTGAATTACTTGGTGTGAAGTAAAAATTCAATTTACGTCGTCATACGGCGTTACTCACTAAAAATGATGTCTTGTATATACAACATATGCGGCGACCTCATTTTTAGTTCGCGCCTTGTCTGACTTAGTAACTTGATTTTTTAGCAGCTTGAATTTTAAGAAAACGAAAGTGTTGATAGCATGAAAGCACGTATCAAATGGGTTGAAAATGTTTGCTTTGTAGGCGAATCAGAAACTGGCCATGCGGTCGTGTTGGATGGCGCACCTGATGCAGGCGGTCGTAATCTGGGCATGCGCCCGATGGAAATGCTGTTGATCGGCATGGGTGCTTGTACCTCGTTTGATGTGGTCACGATTCTTAAAAAGTCACGTCAGCCAATCACCGATTGCGTGGCTGAGATGCACGCTGATCGTGCTGATGAGATTCCCAAGGTATTCACCAATATCCATGTGCATTTTATTGTGACTGGCAACGGCCTCAATCCAGCGCAGGTGGAGCGCGCAGTGAAGTTGTCCGCAGAAAAATATTGTTCGGCTTCTATTATGTTGAGCAAGTCAGTCAACATCACTCACGATTTTGAAATCGTTGAAACGAACGTTGCATAATGGCTGACCAAATAATGACCAATCGACCCAAAGGCATGATAGGCATACGCCATGTGGCTTTGTTTATCAAAGAGTTAGAAGTTGCGGTGGATTTTTATGTCAATGTGATGGGCATGCAGATTGAATGGCAGCCCGACCCAGATAATGTGTATCTGACTAACCATGGCGATGTGTTTGCATTACACCGCGTTGATTATGTAGCGTCGGGCATGCAACGCTTAGACCATATCGGTTTTGTGCTCAAAACGCTTGAGGATGTAGATAGCTGGTATGCATACTTTGTGGAACATGGCATTAAAATCACCGAAAGCCCCAAGACGCATAGAGACGGCTCGCGCGGTTTTTACTGCCTAGACCCAGTTGGTCACCTATTGGAACTGATTTACCACCCGCCAATTTCAGGCCTGTTAGCCTGAAATACTCAGGCTTTGAGCAAGCCTGTGTGATCATAGAGCTTAACTGCTAAAGCATTTTTACTTTCAATCAGCGCTAGCAAGCGGTCGATGTTTGGGTGCTTGCCAGCATTGAGTTTTGCATCTTCTGTATGTTCCGCGTAAATCTCCAAGCCTTCATTTGCGGCCTCAAAGCTGATTTCGCCATATTTCTTGTATAGATGGTGATACACCTTGATGGAGCCTTGGCTGCCAGGCTTATTTTCAATCACTGCGGTCGTTTCACCATCTAGTGCTAAAAGCTCTATTTTTTGTACATGGTCGGCGGCAGGCAGGCTTGCCAACTGCTCACTAAATGGTTTGATGCTAGGTTCGTTACTCATAAGTAGTAGCTAGTTCTGGTCATTAGTTTTGAAATCAATTGCATGCCTGATTTGATGGGCTTAGGTAACTCTGCTGCGCCGTGCTCATAGGCTGTTGCTGCGTGCTTGGCTTCATCAGTTTGCATTTGTTCGACAATCACGCGGCTTTTGGTGTCTTGTGCTGGCAGGCTGTCTAAATGGCTCTTCAAGTGCTTTTCAACTTGTAGCTCGGTTTCTGCCAAAAAACCAAGATTCCATTTATCGCCCAGTGCCCCAGCAATCGCGCCCATGGTAAATGAACCTGCATACCATAATGGGTTGAGCGCACTGGTTCTGCCGCCTAGCGATTTAATGCGCTCTTCACACCAAGCGAGATGCTCAGTTTCTTCTTTTGCTGCCTCTTTCAGTGCTTCTACAGTAGCTGGGTTCTTGGCCGTAAGCGATTGCCCGCTATACAAAGCCTGAGCACAGACTTCGCCACTATGGTTAACGCGCATCAATGCTGCAGCATGCTTCTTCTCCGCCCTTTCAAGCGGTACTTCAGCGAAGTCACGATCAGGATGCTGGCGTGTGCTATGGGCTTCCGCTAATAGCGTACGCAGTCCCTTATCAAGCTCTATGATCAGGCGATCTAGCATCTTGCTATTTGCGTTGCAAAATCTGCACGCCCTTGAGCAGATTCAAGGCCTGGCTGAACTGGTAGTCAGATTTGCTGCCAGGCTCTGGTGGAGCCTTATCGCTGGTTTTGTCAGCAGGTGCTTTGTCTTTATCCGCTGGCGCAGGTGTCGCAGCATCTGGCGTTTTTACAGACGTGGCTGGCGTGTTTGCGCTTGCATCTTTCGGGTTTGATAAATGATTCGATAAATCAGCTTCGCGTAGATTAAGCCCAGATGAATCAGCACTGCTCAGCGTGGCATCTTCAACAATAATGTCGGGCACAATGCCCTTGGCCTGGATTGAGCGACCGTTAGGGGTGAAGTAACGTGCTGTTGTGAGCTTGATTGCTGTGCCGTTATTCATTGGTAATATGGTTTGCACAGAGCCCTTACCAAAGCTTTGCGTACCCATGATAACTGCGCGTTTCTGATCTTGCAGAGCGCCAGCAACAATTTCGGATGCTGAAGCTGAACCACCGTTGACAATCACAGCCATCGGTACTGTTTTGAGTTCTGGCGATGCATTTTTCAAATAATCAGCGCTGCCTCTAACGTAGTTCTCAGGGTTGGCAGTGAGGTTCATTTTTGCATCTTCAGTACGGCCCTCGGTGTACACGACTAAATCACCCTTAGGAATGAAAGCTGCAACAACACCTACCGCCGCATTCAGCAAGCCGCCAGGGTTATTCCGTAAATCGAGAATCAAGCCCTTGAACGGTTCTTTATTTTGATCGCGTAGTGTTTGTAACGCTTTTGCTAAATCTTCGCCAGTGTGTTCCTGGAATTGTGTTATGCGAACATAGGCATAGCCAGGTTCGACTAGTTTGTATTTAACGCTTTGGGTTTTAATAGCCGCGCGTTTTAGGGTGATGACTAATGGTTTAGGCTCGCCTTTGCGCAATATGGTAAGCGTGATTGGAGTGTCTGGCTTGCCGCGCATCATTTTTACTGCGTCACTCAGGGTCAGACCTTTCACTGCTGTGTCATCAAGTTTTATAATCAGGTCGCCACTTTTAATGCCTGCTTTGTATGCGGGTGTATCTTCAATCGGTGAAACAACTTTCACAAATCCATCTTCCATACCCACTTCAATACCCAAGCCACCAAATTCACCTTGGGTACCCGCTTGCAGGTCTTTGAAACCATCAGCATCGAGATAATCTGAATGAGGATCTAAGCCTGATACCATGCCCTTGATTGCTTCAGTAATGAGTTTTTTGTCCTCGACTGGTTCTACATAATCTGTCTTGATTTTGCCGAACACTTCAGCAAATGTGCGCAGTTCGTCCAAGGGTAATTGTGCTTGTGGTTTGGCATCTTTATCAGCAATAGCAGAATATGTCAGGCTGAGCATGAAGCCCATGGCAATACTGACAACGATTAAGCCAAATTTATTGAGTTGTGCACGCATGTGGAAACTGTTCCTTAATGGAAGGTAAAGTATTAGATTGAGGTAGAGTTAAATATTGAGTAATGCAAATATAAATCGAACAATAGCTTATTTTCCGCTATTTACCATGTATTTGCATAGTAGCCAGCTATTTTGTGGCATAAATTAAAAGGTTTTCCCCAATGAACCAAAAAAATCTAACGGATATTGAAATCGAGTATTGCACCCAATGTCGCTGGTTATTGCGCGCTGCATGGATGGCACAGGAGCTACTTATTACCTTCGAATACGACATTGCCCGCGTGAGCCTAGTTCCGGGGACTGGTGGCATTTTTGAAGTGCGCCTGAATGGGCAGGTGCTATTTTCACGCAAAGAAAAAGGTCGTTTTCCAGAATCTAAAGAACTGAAGCAATTGATTCGTGATGTTATTGATCCAGACCGCCCCTTGGGACATAGCGATAAAGTCGAATAGTAGTCGGGCGAAGACTAAACCCATTTGAGATTCAAAATGTGAACTATTCGCAGTTCTGCAAGATTTTTTTAAAGCGATTAGACTCGGGTTTTCAATCAAAGCTTTTAAACAAAACTACTGAGGTGACACATGGCTAAAAAACCAAAACACGATGAACACAATTCCCCCGTCATCAAGGCGCTCAACCTGATTCTTGAGATGGAGTTGGCTGGTGTGGTGCGCTATACGCACTATGCGCTGATGGTCTATGGATATACACGCATACCGATTGTTTCATGGCTACGTGGGCAAGCCACGGAATCTCTCGACCACGCTAACAAAGCTGGTGAATTGATTACCCATCTTGGGGGACATCCTTCATTGTCTATAGGTCCATTGCTTGAAACGCATAATCACGATATCGGTGATATTTTGCGTGAATCACTCGAGCATGAAAATGCCTCACTCAATTGTTATCGTAAACTGCTGAAGTTAGTAGAAGGTGATTCAGTGATGCTGGAAGAATATGCGCGCGAAATGATTTATGCGGAAGAGTTACATATCGGCGAAGTTGATAAAATGTTGCGCAAACCTGGCGATGTAGGTGTGTTCTACAAGTAATAAACAACCAAGTCTGAATAAACTAAAAAGCGGCCATTTAAGCCGCTTTTTAGTTTAATTTGGATCGTGCGACTTACTCACTCATTTGATTGCTGGCAGCGCTAATTGCTGCTGCATCTTTAGGCTCTAGTCGTTTTGCACCATTAAACCGTTTTACCCAGTAGCTGTCATCCATATCCACCACACTAATGCCGCCGCCTGTGCTGGGTGCATGAATAAATCGATGCCCGCCAATATAAATGCCAACGTGAGAAAAAGCTGATTTTAGCGTGTTAAAAAATACTAAGTCACCTGGCTGCAGCTCATCTATTGAGACAGATTGCCCCAATTGGCTAATGGCGCGTGCGCTGTGAGGTAAAGTCAGGCTGGCTGCCTGCTGAAATACATAGCGCACAAAGCCGCTGCAATCAAAGCCTGTATCTGGGTTTTTGCCGCCATAGGTATAACGTATGCCAGTCAGGCTTAGAGCATTCATCATGACTTCTTGCACAGTGTCAGACCAACTGGTTTTGCTGTTGTATTCATTGTTGGCTGAATCAACATTATTGGCAGCCAACGTATTGGAAACCATAGCGTTGCCTGCAGCATGAGCTTGCAAACTCAGGCTGAGTAATATGGCCAATAGAGTAGGTCGTATTAACATGAAATGCATTCTAAAAGCGTTGAGTGCTATTTGTAAACCCTTATTTCTGTTCATAAATTCTAGGTGTGTCTTAATTCAACGCCCAAGGCAACAACAAGTGCAACAATCTATGGTGTAGAATCAAACCAGATAAATTCTGAACCATGAGGTCAATCGATGCGCAAACATCCTTCTCTGACGGGGCTAAATTTGAGAGCAAACGCAAGTAAAGCAGTGCATGCCGTGCTGAATAAAGTGATCCACCAGGCTGATCATAGTCACGAAACATTAGCCGAGCATGCCCAGCAGATAGGGACTTCAGCCAAGCACAGGATGAGACTGGTTGCCAAAGGGTTCGCTCAGGAAATACAAAATTCCATCATGCATGTGCGAGATACAAGTAAACAAATGACTGGCCAAATGACAAGTAAGGCAAAGCGCAAAATTGCATTGCTGGCCAGCCGCAAACTGAATGAAATAGCCAACAGAATTGAACAAAAAGCCAATGCCATTCATATCAGCGCCACTAAATCTGCCAGTCGTTAATAGCGCAGATAACCCCAAAAGCAACGCATACTGATGATCCGTCAAACCATTTCTGTCTTTCGTGACTTAGGCCGCATACGCGAGATTACTGGCGTGCTCATGCGCTATGGTTGGGATGATATTGCCAAGCGTCTGGGCAAGCGCAGCTTTATTGGCTGGGCTGGCAAAGCACTAAGCGCCGATGTACCGCCAGAGATCATGAATCTGCCGCCAGAGGTGAGAGTACGTTTGGCGATTCAAGATTTAGGGCCCACTTTCGTAAAACTTGGACAAGTGCTTGCGACCAGGCCAGATATTTTCCCGCCGCACTGGATTACTGAGTTCTCTAAGCTACAAGATCAAGTACCACCTGTACCTTTTGAAGAGTTATTGCCCGAACTTGAAAAAGCGCTGGGTAAATCGCCTTTTGAAGTATTCAAGGATTTCCAGGAAGTACCAATCGCTGGTGCTTCAATTGCCCAAGTGCACCGTGCGAAATTGCAAGATGGCACGGATGTCGTGGTTAAAATTCGTCGTCCAAATGTGCAAGAAAGTATCGATGCCGATTTACGCCTGTTGTCTCATTTAGGTCGGTTGATTGAATCTGAAGTCGAGGAAGTCAGGCGTTTTCAACCAGGCAAGATCATTGCCCAATTTTCAAAATCGCTCAAACGTGAGTTGGATTTAGGGCTTGAAGGCAGAAGCACCGAACGCTTTTCCAGAAATTTTGCAACCGATGAAAATGTAAAGTTTGCCCAAATCTATTGGGATTACTGTGCAGATGGCGTGCTGGTGATGGAGCACATTGATGGCATTTCTGGCCATGCGATTGAAGAAGCAAGAATGGCTGGTCTGGATTTAAAACTGCTGGCAGAGCTCGGTGCAAAAACTGTATTGAAAATGGTGCTGATCGATGGGTTCTTTCATGCAGACCCACACCCAGGCAACCTTTTCTATCTGCCTGGAAACCGTATTGCGATTATTGACTGCGGCATGGTGGGGCGCATTACGCTCGATAGACGCGGTGAAATTGCAGATTTGTTGGCGGCACTGGTTTCACGAGATATCGATGCCTTACGCGATATTCTGATTGTGTGGTCGGGTGATGCCAATGTGGACGAAGCTAAGCTGGGCGCAGATGTGGATGAATTCATCTGCAACTACGATAATGCACCACTCAAGCATGTGCGCTTTAGTGCTTTGCTGAACGACCTCACAACCATTATGCGCGAGAATCATCTTGCTGTTCCGCCAGATTTAACCATGTTGTTCAAGGCCTTAATTACCTTAGAAGGGCTTGGTCGCCAGCTAGATCCAGACTTTCAGATCGTTAGTTTTTTAACCCCGTTCGTTAAAAAAATCATTATTGATCGCTATATGCCAAGCGCCTTGTTTAAGCGCGGTAAGCGCGGTGCAAACAGCCTGTTTGATTCGATCACTGGTTTGCCTGGCGATGTATCCATGTTGCTGCGAGAGGCAGGCCGTGGCAGGCTTAAAATCAATCTTGATCTCAAGCGGCTCGATCACTTTGGGCACCAACTTGATCACAGCACCAATAGACTCACCATGGCCATGATAGTGGCCGCCCTGATTATCGGTTCTTCTATTGTTATGACAGTGAAAGGTGGGCCTACTATACTTGGATTGCCAGCGTTTGGTTTTATCGGATTTTTCTTTGCATTTTGTATTGGGTTTTTGCTGGTGATCTCGATTTGGCGATCAGGTCGAGACTGATTTAGAAGCTATACATGTTAGGGATTGTTTTGGGGCAGACCAATAATTAACCCGCACCAAATGAGTGCGGGTTAATTATATGGCAAACTTGTTTTTGCCTAAGATGATGATTAATTTTGATATTTAACTACTGGCATGCGCTTTGCGTGGAACTAGGCTATGGATACTGCAAATAAACGCCCTTTTGATGAAATGCAGCTAGCCAACGATACGGTGCGTGACATTTACGCGCTCTATGCTGAATGGCTGCGCGATGTTCCACTTGCTCAACTTGAGAGCAAACGGTTAGAAGCCGAACTCCTGTTCCGTCGAGTTGGTATTACCTTCAACGTGTATGGTGAAACCGCAGGTGCCGAGCGCCTAATTCCATTTGATGTGGTGCCGCGAATACTGGCAGCCGATGAATGGAGCAAGCTTTCTGATGGCGCCATCCAGCGCGTCAAAGCGCTCAATATGTTCCTGCATGATATTTATCATGATCAGGAAATCATCAAGGCTGGCATTGTGCCCGCTTCAGTATTGACCAATTCGCAGTACCGCCCCGAGATGCAAGGCATTGACGTGCCAAACAATATTTACGCGCATATCGCGGGTATTGATATTGTACGCACTGGCGAGAATGATTTTTACGTGCTGGAAGACAATCTACGTACACCTTCAGGTGTTTCGTACATGCTTGAAGACCGCAAGATGATGATGCGGCTTTTCCCTGATTTGTTCAGACGCTATTCCATCGCCCCAGTTGAGCATTATCCACAAGTGCTGCTGAATAACCTGCGTGCTGTGGCTCAACCTGGCGTAACAGACCCCGTGGTTGCGCTGATGACCCCAGGCGCCTATAACAGCGCCTATTTTGAGCATGCTTTCTTAGCCCAGCAAATGGGCATTGAACTGGTTGAAGGGCAAGATCTATTCGTCCGTGATAATGCCGTGTATATGCGCACGACTGAAGGCCCTAAAAAAGTCGATGTCATCTATCGTCGTATTGATGATGATTTCATTGATCCGCTGGCGTTTAAAGCAGACTCTATGCTGGGCGTTCCAGGCTTGTTATCTGTCTATCAAAATGGTGGCGTCACGCTTGCTAACGCTGTTGGTACAGGGGTGGCAGATGACAAGGCTATCTACATTTATGTGCCAGAGATGATTCGTTATTACTTGGGTGAAGAACCGATACTAGCTAATGTGCCGACTTATCAGTTGAGCAAAGAAGACGATTTGAAGTATGTGTTGGCGCACTTGCCTGAACTGGTCGTGAAAGAAGTGCAAGGCTCAGGCGGTTACGGCATGCTGGTTGGTCCTGCAGCCACCAAAGCTGAGATTAAAGAATTTACCTTGCGTATAGTTTCCAACCCGTCCAACTATATTGCCCAACCTACATTGGCTCTATCTACCTGCCCTACCTTGGTCGAGCAGGGACTTGCGCCACGCCATGTTGATCTGCGTCCGTTTGTGTTGTCTGGCAAGGCCGTCACCCTTGTGCCTGGCGCGCTGTGCCGTGTGGCCTTGCGTGATGGTTCGCTGGTGGTTAATTCATCACAGGGTGGTGGTACTAAAGATACATGGGTGCTTAACCATGCCTAAATGCTTATGTATGTGTAGAGGTTTTAATAATGTTAAGTAGAACCGCTGATCACCTGTACTGGATGGCGCGCTATATTGAGCGCGCTGAGAATATGGCGCGCGTGCTTGATGTCACAGCGAATATGTCACTGATTACCAACCCTGCAGATCAGACTGAAGCTGCTTTGTGGCGCCCAGCTTTGCAGATTTGTGGCGATGTTGTCGCATATGAAGAAGCTTATGGCGAATGCACTGCTGCTAATGTCATCAAGTTTCTGACCATGGATGACAATAACCCATCAAGCATCTACAGCACACTTCGCAGCGCACGTGAGAATGCGCGTGCGGTGCGTGTTGCCATGACCTCTGAAACTTGGGAAAGCATCAACACGCTTTGGTTGGAATTCAGTCAATTTATAGGTGCGGACTTTTCAAAAAATGGCCTTCATGAGTTCTGTGAATGGGTGAAAGCACGCTCTCATCTGTTCCGTGGCGTTTCTTTCGGTACGATGTTGCGCGATGATTCTTTCCGCTTTTTGCGTTTGGGCTCGTTCATTGAACGTGCTGACAACACTGCCAGAATCCTGGATGTGAAATACCATATTTTGCAGCCGATAGATGAAGAAACTGGTGGCGTGGATTACTACGCCTGGAGTGCGGTGTTGCGCTCTGTCTCTTCGTTCCAGGCCTATCAAAAAGTGTTCAGAGATACCATTGACCCACAAAAAGTAGCTGAGATGATGGTATTGAGAAGTGATATGCCACGCTCTTTGCATGCTTGCTATGAGGAGATAGTGTCTATCGTCCAACAGCTTTCGGATCGTCGTCCAACAGAATGTAAGCGACTCTCAGGCCAGCTACTTTCATCATTGCGCTACGGCAAAATGGAAACCATTTTCGAGCAGGGTCTGCATGAGTTTCTGGCTGATTTTCTGAGAAGTAACAATAGGCTCGGTGGCGAGATTCAACGTACTTTTTTCAACGCTGCTGAAGTTTAGAGGCTCGATTTTCGCGATTGAGTCATCAAGCAGTATTCACTGCCATTTGCTAAAAAATAGGCTCAGCTAATTCAAAGTAATGACCATCAAACCTGAAATCCTGTCTAATCCAATTCCAAAAAAGACTGTGCAGCAGCCTGATACTAGGGATACACTGCCAGAAAAGCAAATACAAACACGCGATCAGCCTGCGTATCCAAACAGCAAAGTCAAAATACGTCAGGCAGAAGAAGCGCAACAGCAGTAAACATACATTCACAAGTTATTCACGCATTTAAAAGTTACCCAATATGAACGCAACTACTATTGATTCATTACGCTTTACCCGTCACGGTGATAAACAAAACTCGGCTTTTTTTGAAGAATATCTAGTCCGTCTTCTCGAAGAGCGCGACCAACTCGGCCTCACCGCGCTGATACACGAGATTGACGCCTTGATGATCACGGTGGACCCCGGGCATTCAATCCAGTACATCGCCGAACTGTCATTGATGACTTCATACCATTATCTGGTGACCCTAGAGAGTGAGTCACACTGGACGCATATCTTGCGCATTGATCTTAATTCACCAGACATTTTGTTGCGTGAGGTGAAAGACCCGAATTTGCGTGGTATTTTCCGTTCATTGAACGAGGTTTATCCAGTTGGCGCCAAGAAACCTAATAGCCGCTACATGGGTGAAATCATCCGCGTGAGTAATTTGCACGATGTGGTCAAGCTTCAGCAAGCGCGTGAATTCCGTTTTTTCTCACAAGATGAAGTACGTAAAATGGAATTTCCTGGCAACATTGCGGTGAGTAAGCCTTCACCTTATACCCATAATGTCGTTGGTTATCTTGAACGTAAACCTAGTGAGCTTCGTGTCTACGCACTTGGTATGAGCGTGATTAATCCAGAGGTACAAGCTGCCTACGAAGCTTCGAAAACGCTGCAGAAAAAGCTGAATTTTGATGAATTGTTGTTGCCGATCGATCACTTGGCAACGCGTGTCTATAGCCAAAATCGTGAAGTGGCAATCTTGGAGTATTTGTCATTGACCAGTTACCACTTCTGGGGCGCCTACAATATTTTTGACCAGAACTCTTCGACTAACGTGACCAAGAGCGTGCATGATTTACCGGAATCAAAAAGCCCAGCCAAGGTATTTACCGCCAACAACACGCCATATTTCGTCAGCCATTTAGAACATCTACCTTCGCCTACGGAAACATTCGTCCGTAACTATGGGCCACGCTTGCACCACATGGCGATTGCGGTGAAAGATGGCGAGACCGCAGGGCAGGAGAATATCGAATTCGTGGTCAAGGCCATTGCTGACCAAGGTAAAGGTTTCTTGCTTGATGTGATTGGTTCTAAAGAAGAAGGCTTGAAACAGATATTCTCAAATGCTTCGGAACACTCATCACTGATTATTGAATACGTGCAACGCTTTGGCGATTTTGACGGTTTCTTTACTCAAGATAACGTGGCTAAGCTGACTGAAGCTGCAGGCCATGAAGAATCACTCAATTACGCTGTGTAGACTAAACAAAAAGTAAAAATATCATGACGTATTGTGTCGCTGTTTTATTACCTGAAGGCCTAGTGCTTGCCTCTGATACCCGCACCAATGCTGGTGTTGATCAGGTTGCCGTATTTCCAAAAATGCATGTGTTTGAAGTGCGCGGCGAAAGAGTGATTACACTGCTCACATCAGGCAATCTCGCTATCACCCAATCGGTAGTTAACCGCTTACGTGAGGCAGTGCGGACGGGCGCTGATAAAACCCTGGAAACAGCCGCTAGCATGTTTGAGGCCGCCACACTGGTGGGTGATGAAATTCGTGCTGCATTTGAGCGCGATGCATCACACCTTAAAAACCAGAATTCAGAATTTAGTGCCAATATCCTGCTCTCAGGCCAAATCAAAGGCGAAGCGCCGCGTCTGTTTCATATTTACTCAGCAGGCAATTTTATTGAGAGTAGCGATGAGACTCCGTATTTTCAGATTGGTGAAACCAAGTACGGTAAACCGATTATTGATCGCGTAGTGAACCACAAAAGCGACATGATGGATGCAGTGAAATGTGTATTGATTTCGTTTGATTCAACTATCCGCAGTAACTTGTCGGTCGCTGCGCCTATAGACCTTATGCTGTACCACACTGATAGTTTCAATGCTGATTCACGTCAACGCATTACAGAAAAAGACGAGTATTACACCACTATCCGCCAAGGTTGGTCTGATGGTTTGAAGAAGGTCTTTAGTGCTTTGCCAAACCCAACTTGGACATTTGGTAAGTAAGTTTGGCCTTAATGCATGTGCGATAAGCGTGTGATGACTTATCGCACATCACATTATTTATTTCTTGAGTGGCAACCAGACAAGCTCACCAGCTTTCATATCAGGCACCAATAGAGATTTCTCATCCACTGTCAGGCCTATATCCGCTGAGGCTTTAAAGCCAGACTTGATCAAAGTTGTCTTGCCATGATGCACTTCAAATACCTTGCCGTTCTTCCAGTCACTCACGTAAATAACACCAGACTTGGTGCGTACTAGACCGTCGCCACCGCCAAAACCTTCAGCTTGTTCGGTCAGCGCTTTGGTGTTCAAGTCTAGGCTATATAAGACACCTGAGAAAAAATCCACATACAGCAAACTTTTGCGGTCATCGTTCACGATGATGCCGTTAGGGCCTAGTACACGTGGGTCATCACTCGCATTGAGCGTGAATGTCACCTTACCCTGAGGGTTGATGCGGTAAATTGCACCACCACTGCCTTTATCAAGGTCGCCTGTTTCGCTGACGTAAAGATTACCTTCGTCATCTGATGCAAGGTCATTCAGAAAAAGTGGTTTTGCAGGGAATTCTTCGGCAGCAGTGAATACTGACCATTTGCCGTCTGGCGTGATTTTCAAGATGCGAGTTTTGTCAGCAACGTAAATATCCTTGCCAATTACAGCTAGGCCTTTAGGGTCGTCCAGACCAGTGGCGAATGCTTTCACTTTGCCATCCTTGGTGATTTCGCTGATCTGACCATCACCATCTTTGCCAAAGCCATTGATCTCAGATACAAACATGCGTCCATCTTTGAATACGAGTACCGATTCAGGTGTCTTGAAACCATCAATTTTTTTCACCGCTGTATCGGCTGCAAATGCAGAGCTGATAACAGGGGCTAAGGTTGCTGCCAGTAATAGGTTTTTCCAGTTCATATAACCTCCAAAGTTCGTTTATTTTGTTTTACTGTCTCGATTAAAAAAATCATTTAAGCCAGTTAGTCTAAGCTTATCTGTTTTATCGCCAATTAGTTACTTTTCACAACTGGTTTCTCAGCAGTCACGCGCCAGATTTTATTGCCGACATCATCTGCAACTAGCAACGCACCTTGTTTATCAATCATGACGCCAACAGGCCGACCTTGCGCTTCACCTTT
Organism: Methyloradius sp.; assembly: GCA_035460505.1. Lineage (GTDB taxonomy): Bacteria > Pseudomonadota > Gammaproteobacteria > Burkholderiales > Methylophilaceae > Methyloradius. The sequence goes on from DATHWP010000091.1 coordinate 30,157, forward strand.
ACTATTCAGGAAGTCTGTTAAGACATCCACAGGCTGACCTGCTGCTTTGTCGCCATTAAATGGCACGAAAATCACTTTATAACCACTACGCGGGTTGCGATTCCAAGATCCATGCTGCCCTACAAACATGCCAGTTTTATATGCCTCTGGCAGCGTATTGCCTTTGGATGATGCTAACCCCAAGGATGCTGTGTGTGGCCCAAGCGCGTAGTCAGGGGCAATTGCACTGGCGACTAAATCAGGGTTTTGTGGCTCTACGCGCTGATCTACATGTTGGCCGTAATAGCTATATGGCCAGCCATAGAATGCGCCGTCTTTTACCGAGGTGATGTAGTCGGGCACTAAATCACTGCCAATTTCATCTCTTTCGTTCACTGCCGTCCAGAGCGCGCCGCTAGATGGCTCCCACGCCAATCCATTTGGGTTACGCAAGCCAGCAGCAAAAATTCTGTGTTCTCCAGTTTGTGGATTCACTTCCCAAATCGCAGCACGGCCTGCCTCGTTATCCATGCCTCGTTCTGCAACATTACTATTAGAGCCTACGGTGACATAAAGCTTGCTACCATCTTCACTGGCGATAATATTTTTAGTCCAGTGATGATTGATTGCACCGCCTGGTAAATCGACTACGTTAGTGCCAACTCCAGTAATCTCAGTTTGACCAGTCTCATAATGAAAGCGTACAACGGCATCGGTATTCGCCACATAAAAATCATGGCCAATCAGCGCCATGCCAAACGGTGAGTTCAGTCCTTGCAAAAATACTTTACGTTCATCGGCTACGCCATCGCCATTGGTGTCGCGTAATAGTGTGATGCGATTGGGCGTAGGGACACCAGCGCCCGCATGTGCCATCACCTTACCCATAATCCAGCCGCGGATTCCCTTGCCGTCGTCTGGTTTGGGCGGGGAATTGGTCTCCGCGACTAATACATCCCCATTCGGTAATTCATACAACCATCGTGGGTGATCCAGCCCCTCAGCAAATGCATTGACTGCCAAACCTTTCGCAACGGTGGGTTTGGCGTCGGCTGGCCAACCGACAGCTTTGGCTGTGTTCACAGTGGTGATCAGTGATTTATTAGGAGGCGGCAGATTGGGATTTGTACCAATGCCATCAGACACCTGCAAGGTGGCTTTATCGCCACAGGCGGCAAGCGTCATTGCAATTAAACCAGGTAATACGTAACGAGATAAGCGCATAAGTTTCCTTTGTTGGTGGTTGATAGACATGTATACAACCATGATAATTCAAGAAAATTATGCTGATGTGTTCAGAGGCTGTATGTAAGTCAATGAGTGATTGTCGTGTAGGTCAAAGCGAGATGAGAGGAAATTGAATATCTAATAGGAGAAGTGCTATTTTTTTTGAGACACTTCAAACTCATCTAAAGGCATGGGTTTTCCAAATAAATACCCTTGAAAAAGAGAGCAGCCATTTGCTTTCAGGAAATTGTACTGCTCTTCGGTTTCTACCCCCTCTGCAATCACTTCCATTCCCAAGTTTCTGGCCATGCCGATAATGGTTTGTACGATGACTCCATCCCCATGTTTAACGCCGATATTGCGCACAAACGATTGGTCAATCTTTAATTGGCTGAGTGGTAATTGCGTGAGATACGAGAGTGATGAATAGCCAGTGCCAAAATCATCCATTGAGAAGCGCACGCCAGCATCTCTTAGGGCATGCATTTTTGTGATGACCGCCTCAATATCTTCTAGCACCATGCTTTCGGTTAACTCGAGTTTGAGCAGGTTGGGATTGATGTTTTTATTAATCAGCGTTTCAAGAACGTGCTCGATAAACTTATCTTGATGCAATTGGCATGCGCTGACATTCACTGCTAGCTGAAGTTTAGCGGTAACAGGGTCTTGCTCCCAGGCCTTAAGCTGGTCGCAGGCAGTTTCCAGTACCCATTTACCCATCGGCAGTATGAGCCCTGTTTCTTCGGCTAGTGGGATGAAGTGCAAGGGAGCAACCAGCCCTTTTTCGGGGGATAGCCATCGAATCAGGACCTCTGATCCAATAATCTCACCAGCTTGGTTGACCTGCGGCTGGTAATAAAGCCTGAACTGATGATTGGCTAATCCATGCCGTAGATCATTTTCCAGATCCATCTTGGCTTCAAGCGATGCCTGCATGGCGGGGTCATAAAAGCGCAGGGTGTTGCGGCCAGTATTTTTTGCCTGATACATGGCAGCGTCCGCTCTTCTTAGCAGTTCTTCAGCACTTAATTCCTGGTTTTTGAAAAGACTGACGCCAATACTGGCTGAGCCTATGTATTCCTGTTTAAGTAATAAGTATGGCTGGTTTAAAGCAAGCAGGCATTTCTCTCCAATTGCCTCAGCCATGGTGGCGGCGTGTTCAGCATGTGTATTTAAGTTTTCTAGAATAATGACAAATTCATCACCACCTAATCTGGCGACGGTATCACCCTCTCTCACAGAGCAACGCAGACGATCAGCCACCATAATGAGCAACTGGTCGCCCACATTGTGGCCTTTGGTGTCATTCAGTATCTTGAAGTTATCAAGATCAATAAAAAGAAGCGCACCGTATTTTTGCTCACGCGAGCCAGATGCAAAGCAATGCTTAAGTCTATCGTTCATCAATCGACGATTAGGCAAGCCAGTCAACGGGTCATAAAAAGCAAGTTGCTCAATTTTATCTTCTGCTTCTTTTCTTCTAGCGATATCCAGTTGTAGTTCACGGTTGGCTTCTTCAAGCTGAATCGTCTTTTCTTCAAGCTTGCGAATGAGCGTTTCGCTATAAAGCTTGAGCAGTTGTTTTTCGCCGGCTACAGGAGAGGTCTCCTGTAGCGGCGTACCTGCAGCCACCTTGGTCATGACTTCAGTGACTCTGGCAATAAAGTCTTCAGGTTCGGCTGGTTTGAGTATGAAAGCATCTGCCCCAAGGCTTAGTGCAAGCCGCTCGTCTTCAGCCTCGGTGTAGGTTGCCGTGTAAACAAGAAATGGAATTTTTCTTAAATTAGGGTCAACCTTCCAGTGCCTGAGCAGTGTGTAGCCATCCATCACGGGCATCAGCAGGTCTGAAATTACAATATCGGGGGGTGATTGCCTGGCTTTCACTAGAGCTTCTGCACCATGCTTTGCTGTTTGCACCTGATAACCATTGCCTGACATCAGCGCTTGCAGGTAATAGAGATTTTCTTCTTTATCATCAACAATCAGCGCGGTAGTCATCATGGGTCTCTATTTTGGTTTTATTGTTTGAAAAAACGACTAATCTCTGCCACAAATGTCTCTGGATTGATCGGCTTTTCAATGTAGCCGTTGCAACCCGCAGCTAATGATTTTTCGCGATCACCGACCATGGCATATGAAGTCACGGCAATAATCGGGATGTTACGTAAAGCCTCTATGCTTCTGAGCGTCTGGGCGACCATATAGCCATCCATGCCTGGTAACTGAATATCCAGCAGAATCAGATCTGGCATTAAGCTTTGAGCAAGTGCAATACCTTGAGGGCCATCAAATGCAGCCACGATTTTGTGGCCATGCTGCTCGAGCAAAAAGGTCGCGAGGTATCGATTTTGTTCATTGTCTTCAATTAGTAGAATCGTCTGGCTCATAGTTGCCCTCCCGAAATGTCCATAGGGAGTATCAGCGTGAACTCGCTGCCCCTTAACCATTCGCTACGCACCGAAATATCACCACCCATCAATGCACTTAATTTTCGGCAAATGGCTAAACCCAGTCCTGTGCCTTCATGCTGGCGAGATAGGCCTGTATCGATTTGATGAAATGCTTGGAACAACAATTGAATATCATGGGGCTTGATGCCAATACCCGTGTCTTTTATCCGAAAACACACAACGGTCTGTGGGCGGGAGGTATCAGGAAAACTGAAGTCATGAATCAACTCTACTGCTAGTGAAACATGGCCTTGCTCAGTAAACTTGATGGCATTATTCAGCAGGTTAATCAATACTTGCTCGAGGCGACGGCGGTCATTCACCATCTCGCCAAGGTCATGAGGAATATTGCTTTCAAGCACTAGACCTTTCTTGTCTGCCATGGGTTTCACCAAGCTGATGGCGCGCTCAATAGACTCAGTTAAGTTAAAGCGTTCGGGTTTTACTTCTAACTGCCCGGCTTCAATTTTTGAAATGTCCAGCACGTCATTAATCAATTCAAGCAAGTGGCGTGCGCTGCCGCGTACCATACCCAGCTGTTTCGATTGCTCTGGATTCAATGGCCCTGCCAGCCCTTGTAATATGATGCCAGTGAAGCCAATGATGGAGTTCAATGGCGTTCTCAGTTCGTGAGACATGGTGGCGAGAAACGCTGATTTAATACGGTCAGCTGCTTCAGCGCGCACCAATGCAGTATTTAATTCTTCGGTGCGTTCTACAACTCGGCGCTCCAGATTGGTGTTTAATTCACGGATGGTATCTTCAGCCTGACGTTGTTCGGTGATGTCAGAACCAATACTGAGAATTTCTACTATTTTGCCTAGCTCATCACAGACAAATTTGTTGGTCCAAACAATCCATACTAATTCGCCATTTTTACGAATATTCTGGTTAATGTTTTGCTCATAAGCCATGGGGTTGATGCGAATATTGTCCATCAGGGTCTGCATATCGCGACCATCTTGGTCGGCCGATGGCACAATCGTGCCTACTAAAGGCAGCCCAATAATTTCTTCTTGTGCATAGCCAAAGTAGCGCTGACCAAATTCATTGAGGAAAGTAATTTTCCCTTCGGAATCCCAACGCAAAATAATACTGTTGGCATGTTCTACCAGTTCACGGTATTTATGTTCACTCTCGACTAATTTTAATTCCGCTTGCTCATGTTCACTGACATCCAGACCCATCCCAACCAAGCAATCTACGCCGTTGAAAATCACTTTTCTGCCAGTAAAAAAGTAGGTAGTGGTTTTGCCATCTTTAGACAAAAAAGAAGCTTTTACCGAAGACTCTCCTTTTTCAAACACTTCTGCAATTTTCTCTCTCAGTAGCTGTTGTTCTTCTTTAGCAAAGAAATCCAGCGGGTGCATCTGGGCGATTTCATCTGCGCTGTAGCCTGAAGCCGTTTCGAAATTTCTATTCCAGCGTAAAAACTTACCTTTCAGGTCATAAAAATAAAGTATGCCTGGCATACTTTCAATCATCTGGTCTGAGAATAGCTTTTCATTTTTTGCAATACGGTCTGCTTGCACCCGAGCCTCTTCGCGCATCAGGTTATCCAGGGCGAATGAAATATTGGCTGCTGATTCTTCTAGTAGTGCGATTTCTTTATTCTTGAAAAAGTATGCCGCGGTCGAATACACGGTCAAAGTGCCACATACTTGGCCATTTTGTCTGATAGGGAATGCGGCAGAAGAGTGAAAATTACGCCTTTTGATTTCATCTAGCCAAGGCAATAATATGGGGTCGTTCTGCATGTTATTGCAGATATAAGACTTCCCAGTACGAAACGCTGAGCCTATTGGCCCTCTGCCTTCTGGTCTGTCATCACCATAAATCTTAATGTTGGTAGTGAAGTAATTATCGTCTCCAGAAGCCGCTACGGGCATAATTTGCTGTGTATCTGGATTATGCCAGCCTATCCAGACCATATCGAAACCACCAAATTCAAACAGTGCATGACATATTTTGTCAAAGAGTTCTGCTTGTGTTGGCATGCGAGCAATGGCTTGGTTCACTTGGCTTAATGCAGCATACAGGTTAGATAAGCGCGTAATTTCACGCTCATTTTCTTTGATTGCAGTCAAATCACGCACTATGCCGAACAAATTACCATCGGGCATCTCAGTAGCAATCACCTCGGCGGTGAAAAAAGAGCCATCCTTACGTTTGAATTGCCATTCTCTGTTGTGATTGTTTTGGCTGTTGATTTCATCCAGCGCAAGTTGAATATGTGGTGTCTCGCTCGCTGAGACAATTTGAGATGCATGCATGCCAATGAGCTCGGTTCGGCTGTAACCCAGCATTTTGCATATGCTGGGATTCGCATCCAAATAATAGCTGTTGCGGTCTGCAATCAGGATGCCATTGGGGGCATAGTCAAAGAGTGAACGGTAACGTGCATCTACTGCCTGTGATTGAATACCATCACTGAGTTCAGTATTAGATGAATGTTTGACGTGTTGATTTTTCACGCTTATTAGCCTCTTAGGTAACGAAATCCTAACAGCTTTAGAGGCTAATGTGTTTTCTTAATAGTTCTGAGATTTGTGCTTTGATTAACAGGTTGATGCAGGTGTTTTAACTATTGATCAGCTTTACCGAGACCTCAACATCCAGCGTATGCGAGCCACCACCCAGCACAATACCGTGCATGGGTGATACATCACTGAAATCACGGCCCCAGGCTACGGTGATATGTTCGTTTTGCACGAGGCAATTATTGGTGGGGTCAAAATCTATCCAGCCATAAACTGGGCAATAAACTGATACCCAGGCGTGCGATGCATCAGCACCCACCATGTCTTCCTGGCCTGGTGCGCGATGTGTGAGTATGTAGCCGCTGATATAGCGGCAAGATAATCCAAGGCTACGTAGGCAGCCTATCATCAGGTGTGAAAAGTCTTGGCACACACCGTGTTTGTTTTCTAACACTTCGCTTAACGGGGTGTCGATATGCGTGGCATCTGGGTCAAAATCGAACTCATTGTAGATGCGTTGCGTGAGGTCAAACGCCGCTTGTAGGAGTGATTTGTTGGGGCTGAAACTTAAGCGTGCGTAGTCAGCAAGTGCATCGCTGCAAGCCACATAAGGCGAGCCAAATAAAAAGGCCTGCGCATCCTGGTTTTGTCCATTCAGCATACGCAGATTGTCTCTGACTGTTTCCCAAGCTGGGCTTTGATACAGATCACCAAGTTTAAGCCGTGGCATCAGCTGCACTTCAAAACTTGAATTAACAGCAAGCTCGCGATGTGGCGTGACCATGGCGAAATAATCAGTGATATTGCCAAAGTAATCGTGTTTTTTTAATGATTCATTGGGTGGTGGTGTGATCTCAAGCGTATGGGTCAGGCAGGTCTGCGCATAAAAATCACGCGGTGACATGTGCAGCAATTGCTGCGAGAGCATTACTGGACCTTCATAGTAGTAGTGGGTGTTGTGTAAAACGCGATAACGCATGGGTATTATTTGAGCCTAAAAATTGAATATCTCTTGCTGCGATATTTCTTGGGCAGAGAGTTCTTGAAGTTGCCCAGAGTAACTGAAAAAACGGTGACTGAGGCTGTCAGACAGGGCAATGCTGGCATTGTAGGTTTCATCCAGCCAAGCAATCAACTCTGTATTGCCTTGGCGGAACACCACGTCAGGGTCAAATAGGCGCAATGCGGCTAAACGGCCAATAAACTGGCCTTCGCCGCCGCTGCCGTAGGTGGCCGTGATTTGGGCGAGATATTTAATCAGGCCTTTGAGCTGGAACACCATGGCGTTTGGGTTGTTCTCATCCATCAGGATTAAGTCTAACATCGGCAGCCACTCGGCTTGCGAGGAATATCGATAGCGGTAGGTGACAATGCTATCAGTTAGTTCTAGCACCCAATCCAAATTGCTCTCTGCGGGCATTTTCAATGCACGGCTTAATAGGGTACACAAAAACTGCAAGCGCTCGATACGACGGCCAATCGACATGAAGCGCCAGCCTTGGTCACGCGTCATGCCATCCAGCGTGAAGCCTGATAATGTGACTAGGGATGCCGTGGTTTCATCTAGTATCAATAAGCCCTCGCTGAGTGTGGCTGATTCAGGGCTGTCGGTAAAACGCTGCGCCATCTGGTTAATGTTGCGCCAGTTGTCGCTGGAAAGTCGTTCGCGCAGGTTAAATGCGAGGGTCTGGAAACCTTGGATATGGCTGGCCAAGCTTGGCGAATCAGATGAAAAAATGCCCGAAACCAGCAGTGACTCGATTAACTCATCACTCAGTTCGGGTTCTGCCAAAGAGCCTAATGCTTCACTAGATTTAATCCGTGGATTTTCTTCGTTATCCGCAGACATCAGCCCATACCAGTTGCACAGCCCTTGTATGGTTGGCCATTCCATTGCGCGATGCTCGGTGGTGAATTCCATGAAACAGTGGATCGCTGTGCGTAGCAATCTCGAAAAATGGTGATTGCGTACCGCATAGCGACCAAACCAGAACAGGTTTTCTACCATGCGGCTAGAAAGATTGGCATTGCCTTTAACCAAGTCGCGGCTAGATGATGTCTTGCGCAACAGGCTGCGGTAGCTAGTCACATAAGGCGCTGTTACCCAGGTATCTTTGCTGGTGCCACCATTTTGCATGGTGATCACACGTTCGTCTTGACCGCTAGCGACACGCGTTAACCCACCCGGCATGACCACGTAACCTTGTGGTGTGGCGCAGGCGTAAAGGCGTAGACCTACAGCGAGTGAGCCAAGTGCTGGTTCATCTTTGCCAGTCTCTGCATTCCAAACGGGGGCTTGCGAAATCTTTACCTGCTCTTGCGCCACATAGTTTTGTGGATTGGCACAGAGTTTGGCAATTAGCGCGTCACGCTCAGCGTGGTTCAGGTCTTCACCAAAAATTGGTTGCTCGTTGATTTGTGGGAATGCTGGTTTTATGACTAAGGTATGCAGATTTTCAATCACCGTTTCAAGCGCATGCGGCTCACCACACCACCATGTGGCGACGGATGGCATCAATAGTGATTCGCCAAGCAAACGGCGGCAGAGGCTAGGTAAAAATCCGAGCAAAGCACCAGTTTGCAGCAAATTAGAACCTAAGCTATTAGCAATCAGTACATTACCGCGGCGTGCTACTTCAGTAAGGCCTGCGATACCGAGTACGGAAATGGAATTGAGTTCCAGCGGGTCGCAGAAGTCATCATCCAGACGCCGCAATATGGTGTGTACTGGTTTAAGGCCAGACAGTGTTTTTAGCCAGACTACACCATTGCGCACGGTGAGGTCATTACCCTGTACCAGTGGAAAGCCCAGATAGCCTGCGAGATAAGATTGCTCGTGGTAGGTTTCGTTGTAAGGGCCTGGGGTGAGCAGTACTGTGAGTGGTTGCTCACCATCGCCCAACGCTTTTATTTTTGGGTTACTGCGAGACTGATTAGCCGCACAGACTCTACCCCAATAGGCAAGGCTGTCGCGCATAGTGGCAAAAAATCCACTCAGGCGCTGTACGTTCAGATCACGAAATAACTCGGGGAATGCGCTGGAGATAATCAGGCGGTTTTCCAGCGCATAACCTGCGCCAGAGGGCGCTTGTGTACGATCTGCCACTACCCACCAGCGGCCATCGGGCGAGCGTGCCAAATCAACTGCATAAGTGTGTAGAGAGTAATTATCTGGGTACTTAATGCCATGACAAGGCCGCAAAAATCCAGCATGGCCATGTATTAGGGCTGGCGGAAGAATGCCTTCTTTTAGCAGGTTTTGGTCACCATACACATCGTTAAGTATGGCGTTAAGTAAGGTCGCTCGTTGGATAACGGCGGCTTCTATCCCTGCCCATTCTTCATGCGGTAGGATAAATGGAAGTACATCAAGTCCCCAAGGCCGCTGCAAGCCTTTTGTATCTGCATACACATTGTAGGTGACACCATTTTCACGGACTTGGCGTTGGATAGATTCTACGCGCTCACGCATTTGCGCAGGACTCACTTGCTCAAGCGTGCTAATCAGCTCTTGCCAGTGCGGGCGAGGTTTGCCTGATGACTCAAGCAACTCATCGTGGCGGTCTTGATGGCCAGGATAACTATTCAAAATCGATTCCAACATTCCTCCGACCACCTTTACTACCCTCAATGCTCAGTCCATGAACTCTTTAGAATTCTGGCTATATTGATAGAAGAGCTTTTATATTTGTTTTATCCGTCAGACAAGCGCCTGAAAGTATTAAATGCATATAGGTTAAAAAAGTTAACCTATATGCAACTTTAATTACCTATATTAAACATCTTGCCAGCGCAGGTCTAGCGTAAAAGGAAAGCGGGGATTCCGTTGTTCTTCTTCAATTTGCCTTGCGCCTGGCGTGTGACCATGCCCCCAGAAGCGTGTAAAGCGACGTGCTTCTGCCTCTAGCGCATTGACGGGGAAGGTCGCGTAATTGCGGCCACCAGGATGCGAGACATGATAAGTACAGCCACCAATTGCGCGGCCACTCCAGGTGTCGACCAAGTCAAATACGAGAGGGGCATGCGGTTTGATGGTTGGGTGTAGGGCAGACCAAGGATCCCATGCGCGGAATCTCACGCCAGCCACATATTCACCAGCAACGCCTGTTGGTTGTAGCGGCAACGGACGGCCATTACAGGTGACGATGTGGCGCGAGTCAGTCAGGCCGCGCACTCGCAATTGCATGCGTTCGACGGACGAATCTACATAGCGTGCAGTACCACCGCCTGCCATTTCTTCGCCCAGCACATTCCATGGCTCAATCGCCTGCCTGAGTTCAAGCTCCACGCCTTCATAAGCCACTGTGCCATACCGAGGAAAGCGGAATTCGATGAATGGGTCAAACCAGCGCTTTTCAAATTTGTAGCCAGCGCGATTTAAATCCTTCACTACATCGGCCATATCTTGTGCAATGAAGTGGGGCAGCATCCAGCGGTCATGTAGCTCAGTACCCCAATGGATGAGCTTGCCTTGATATGGCTCGCGCCAGAAACGTGCAACGAGTGCACGCAGTAGCAGCATCTGCAGCAAGCTCATGCGTGCATGCGGTGGCATTTCGAAGGCGCGGAATTCAACCAGGCCAAGACGGCCAGTCGGGCCATCTGGCGAATAAAGCTTATCAATCGAGAATTCAGCGCGGTGGGTGTTGCCAGTCAGGTCAACGAGTAGGTTACGTAGCAACCTATCAACCAGCCACGGCCGTTCGCTTTCTGCGGTATCTGGCAGTACTTTATCCATTTGCTGAAAAGCAATCGCCAGTTCGTAAAGATTGTCATCACGTGCCTCATCTACCCGTGGTGATTGGCTGGTAGGTCCGATGAACGTGCCTGAAAACAGGTAAGACAGTGCAGGGTGATTTTGCCAATAACTGATCAGGCTTTTTAGCACATCAGGGCGGCGTAGCATCGGGCTATCTGCAGCAGTTGCGCCACCTAGGGTGGCATGATTGCCGCCACCAGTCCCAGTATGGCGACCATCCAGCATGAACTTTTCTGTACCGAGCCGCGTTTGGCGGGCTTCTTCATAGAGGATGGTCATCTTATCGACCAGTTCACGCCAGGTACTGGATGGATGAATGTTCACTTCAATCACGCCAGGGTCAGGTGTGACACTCAGCACCTTGATGCGCGCATCGCGCGGCGGGGTGTAGCCTTCAATCCATAATTTAAGCTTGAGTTCAGCAGCGGTTTGTTCAACCGTGGCAATCAGCGCTAGATAATCTTCAATGCGCACAACGGGTGGCATAAACACATGCAGGCGACCATCGCGCACTTGCACACACAGTGCTGTAAACACAACTTCGCGCGGCAGCGGTTTTTCCTTGAGTATTCTTTTGGCAACTATGCCTGGCGTAGTGGCATCTGGTAATTCAGCCAGTTTTGCAAACGGGTCAACAGGAAACGCAGGGTCCACATCTTCAGGTAGCAGCTCTGGGAGCGAGGCCAGCGGTAGTCGCAACCCCATAGGTGAGTCCCCAGCCAGCAAATACAGGTGTTCGCGCTTAAGTGGCCACTTACTTGTGAGCCAGTTGCTGACATTCTTTTTGCGAGTTTCCTCGGGTTTGATCGGCATGACATAGCCAACAGTTTCATTCAGGCCAGTCTCCAGAAGCTTTGCCAGCCTGCGGCGTTCTTCGCTATCTTTTAAATTCGCTTTGAGCGGATCCACATTTTCTGGCAGGCGTAATTCCATCACCGATTGCTGCAGCACATCCTCATAAGCAGGAATCAGGCAGGCAGTTGGCAGCCCTAAATTAGTCGCGAGTTTTGCCGAGAATTGCTCGGCATGCGCTGCAGTATATTGATCTGATATTTTTTCATCGGAAAAAAGTGATGCGTCTTGCCATATTGGCTTACCGTCTACTCTCCAGTAGATATTGATTGCCCAGCGCGGCAATGGCTCGCCTGGGTACCATTTACCTTGCCCATAATGCAGTAAACCGCCAGGCGCAAAATGTTGCTTAAGCTTGAGTGAAAGCTCGCCTGCCATCTCGCGTTTTTTAGCACCGTGGGCGGCTACATTCCACTCGGCACCTTCCATATCGTCAATCGAGACAAAAGTCGGCTCACCGCCTTGCGTCAGCCGTACATCTTGTTTCTTGAGATCAGCATCTACTTTCTGGCCAAGCTTATCGATTCTCAGCCAGTCAGCTTCGCTGTAAGGCTTGGTGACGCGTGGGTCTTCGTGAATCCGAGTGACTGACATCTCATGGGTGAAAATCACCTCGGCTCTATCTGACATGCCTGTCACAGGCGCAGCAGAAGATGGGGTTGCAGTGCAGGCCAGCGGAATATGGCCTTCGCCTGCCATCAGGCCAGAGGTTGCATCCAGACCAATCCAGCCTGCACCTGGAATATAAACTTCAGCCCAGGCATGCAAATCAGTGAAATCTACTGCTGTGCCGCTTGGACCATCCAAAGATTTGATGTCAGCCGCTAATTGGATTAAATAGCCAGACACGAAGCGCGCGGCCAGCCCAAAGTGGCGCATGATCTGCACCAACAGCCATGCGCTGTCACGGCAAGAGCCGGTGCGGTTGGTCAGGGTTTCTTCCGGCGTTTGCACACCTGGCTCCATGCGTACCAGATAGCCGATATCACCCTGTACCATCTGGTTAAGTGCGACCAGAAAATCACCAATACCAAGGTTTTGGCTAGAAAATTTCTGCTCTGCCGCATTCAGCCAGTTCTGTAGTAAGGGGCCAATCGGGTCAGCCTTTAAATATGGGCTGAGTTCATGTTCGAGTTGTTCTGTGTACTTGAATGGATAAGTCTCGGCATATTTTTCAACGAAGAAATCAAACGGGTTGATGACTGTCATGTCTGCAACCAGATCGACCGTGAATTCAAGCTCACGCACCTTTTCAGGGAATACAAAGCGCGCGATGTAATTGCCGTAAGGGTCTTGCTGCCAGTTAATAAAATGCTTTTCGGGAATGACTGAAAGTGAATACGACAATATGGGCGTGCGCGCATGCGCTGCGGGCTTTAACCTGACTTCATGCGGTGAGAGGCTGACTAGGCGATCAAACTGGTAACTGGTTTTATGGTGCAACGCGACACGAATCGCCATAACATTCCTTCAGTATTTTGCTTTATTGCTCAAGGTTTTTTGCGGGCTTGCTGCTGTATTTGCTTGCCTGTTGTAGTACAGCAAGTTTTATTCCGAACTTGCGCATCTATCTGCCTGAATTATGCCCGTATCATGGGATAATTGATGAAATAATTGCAAATCTCATGAATTCATCCAATCTCGATCATATTTTCTCTGAGCAAGGCCCGCTAGCGGAGACCATTCCTGGTTACCGCATTCGTCGCCAGCAGCTTGAAATGGCGCAGGCGATAGAAGCGGCCATCAAGGGCAATCAGCAATTGGTGGCCGAGGCGGGTACAGGCACAGGCAAAACTTTTGCCTACCTCATACCTGCCTTACTCTCTGGCGGCAAAGTGATTATTTCCACTGGCACAAAGACGCTGCAAGACCAGCTATTCAATCGAGATTTACCCGCCGTGCGCGATGCACTCAAGGTGCCAATTACTGTTGCCATGCTCAAGGGGCGCGCCAATTACGTCTGCCATTTTCACCTTGAACGCGCAATGAACGAAGGCCGTTTTATCTCGCGTGAAGATGCCAACTACGTGCACAAGATCAAGGCCTTTGCCGAAAACAGCGGAACGGGTGACAAAAGCGAGCTGACCGATGTGCCTGAGAACGCCACCATCTGGCCAGCCGTCACCTCAACGCGCGATAACTGCATGGGGCAAGATTGCGCCTACTACAAAGACTGCTTTGTGATGGACGCCCGTAAGCGAGCGCTTGCTGCCGATGTCATCGTGGTCAATCACCACCTGTTTTTTGCCGATGTCATGCTGCGCGATGAAGGTGTGGCAGAATTGCTGCCCTCTGCCAATACCGTGATTTTCGATGAAGCGCATCAGCTACCGGAAGTCGCAGGCCTGTTCTTTGGTGATGATGTTTCAACGAGCCAATTAATGGAGCTGGCGCGCGATGCCCATGCTGAATTCATCACCACCGCCAAAGATTGCCTTGCGCTGCCTGAAGCTACTGCTGGGCTCGAGAAAGCCGTGCGTGATTTCAGGTTGATATTCACCTACGAAGGCTCGCGCATGCCAGTGCAAAAAGCCTTGGGCCTAACCAATTTTTTGCCGGCGTATGCGCTGATGCAAGAAAAACTTAAAACATTGAGTGATGTGCTTGAGAGTCAGGCAGAGCGCGATCCTGCCATCGAAAACTGCTGGCAGCGCGGTTTGGCGCTGCAACAGAAACTCAATACATGGAAAGCCGCAGACAACACTAACCTGGTGCGCTGGGTAGAAGTTTTTACGCAATCCGTGCAGCTACATGCCACGCCACTCTCTGTGGCGGAAGGCTTTGGTAAACAGCTCAACGCACAACCCAGATCGTGGATATTTACCTCTGCTACGTTGGCTGTTAAAAGTGATTTCAGTCATTACCTTAGCCAAATGGGCTTGGAGCAAGCCACCACAGGCTACTGGAATAGCCCGTTTGATTACGATCAACAGGCGCTGCTCTATGTGCCGCAAGGCATGCCTGAGCCCAGCAGCAGCATTTACACTGCATCTGTTGCTGCTGCTGCTCTACCCGTGATTCAAGCCAGTGGCGGCCGTGCGTTTGTCTTATGTACCTCGTTGCGCGCCATGCGAGAAGTGCACAGCCTGCTCAAAGACGCCTTTGAAACCAATGGCCTTGAATACCCGCTACTCATGCAAGGCGATAGTTCACGCACTGAATTGCTGGAACGTTTCCGCAAACTGGGCAATGCCGTACTGGTGGGTTCACAAAGCTTTTGGGAGGGCGTGGATGTGCGCGGCGAAGCTCTGTCTGCTGTCATCATTGATAAACTACCATTCGCACCACCAGATGACCCAGTACTTGCTGCCCGCATTGATAAAATGAACAGCGAAGGCAAAAATGCGTTCATGGAATACCAGTTACCTTATGCCGTGATCACCCTAAAACAAGGCGCTGGCCGACTGATTCGCGACGAAGCCGACCGCGGCGTACTCATGATTTGCGATCCACGACTCATCAGCAAGCATTACGGTAAGCGCATCTGGCAAAGTCTGCCGCCATTCAAGCGCACCCGGGAATTAGCGGATGTTGAGGCTTTTTTTGAGCAGAACGTTCTGGTCGAGTAGTATTCAAACAATGGTAACGAACTGAATAATTGAAGGAGAAATTTGATGGCAACGATAGGGTTTATAGGCCTGGGTGCAATGGGCGAGGGCATGGCGAGCAATCTGCTTGCGGCTGGCTATGCGGTGCAGGTGTATAACCGCAGCGCCGAAAAAATCGCGCCTTTATTGAACAAAGGCGCTACCGCAGGCGCTACCCCAAAACTGGCAGCGACGGGCGCAGATTTTGTGATCACCATGCTTTCAAATGATGCAGTGCTGGAAAGCGTGACATTGGGCGATGATGGCCTGCTTGCTGGCATGAAAGAAGGCGCGATTCATTTATCAATGAGTACCGTTTCACCAGATATTTCGCGTAGATTGAGTGAAATTCACACACAACATAAAACCCATTATGTGACGTCCCCTGTCTTTGGTCGCCCAGAAATGGCCGCTACGAAAAAGCTGTGGATTTGTACTTCGGGTAATCCTTCGGCCGTTGCAAAAGCCAAACCTGTACAAGAGGCGATGAGTCAGGGCATATTTGAATTCGGAGAGGATGCTGGTGCGGCCAATATCGTGAAGCTCAGTGGCAACTTCATGATTGCCTCCTGTATGGAGGTATTAGGCGAAGTTGCTACGCTGGCTGAGAAAAATGGCATATCGCCAGAAGCGGTTTTGGGTATGCTGAGCTCCACTATTTTTGCCTGCCCTATGTACCAACGTTACAGCGATATTGTGCTGAAGCAGGATTTTGAACCTGGTTTCAAGATGGAACTGGCATTCAAAGATATGAATTTGGCACAAACCGTAGCGCTTAAAAGTGCCACACCTATGCCATTCCTCAGCATTGTGCAGCAGCGCATGTTGAGTGGCATTGCTGAAGGCCGGGCACAAAACGATTGGTCAGCGCTTTCACTTTCGGCAAGGCGCGATGCTGGTTTGCCGCTTTCACGATTTGCTTAATCAAGCATGAAAATACTGGCACTCGATACCTCCACTGAATACCTGTCGCTTGCGTTATCGCTAGATGACAAAGTATTTATGCGTGAATTGCTCGCGGGGCAAAGCCATTCGCAACGCATATTGCCGCTGCTGCGTGAGTTGCTGGATGAAGCGGGTGTTGAGTTAACTGATTTAGATGGCATCGCTTTTGGAGCAGGGCCAGGCTCATTTACGGGCTTGCGCATAGGCTGTGGCGTTGCGCAGGGCTTGGCTTTTGGCGCGAATTTGCCTGTGGTTGGCGTCAGTACATTGTTGGCGCTTGCCCAAGCCAGTGGGGCTGACCATGTGATTGCCTGCCTCGATGCACGTATGGGCGAGGTTTATCATGCCGTGTATGTGAGAGAGAGTGATGGCTGGCAAACCTTGAATGAGCCTGGTCTATACAAACCAGAGGCCGTGCCTGATGTAGAAGGGGCTGGCTGGCTGGGCGTCGGCAGCGGTTGGGCAGTCTATCAGCCAGCATTGACGCAGTGTTACGCCTACCAGTTCAGCGATATTTCTGGTGATGTGTTCCCACATGCCAAAGCCATCGCCGAGCTTGCAATTCCCATGTTCGCTGCAGGGCTAGGTTTGCCAGCGGCAGAAGCTGCCCCTGTGTATATCCGCAATAAAGTCGCGCTGAAAACAGCTGAACGACTCGCTGCTAAAAGTCAGTAAAATGGCAGTCATGACCAAATCGGATATTTTAGCTAATCTGGCATTTCGCCCCATGCAGTTGGCGGATGTGGATGCCGTCATGGTGATCGAGCCGACGATTTTCCCGTATCCATGGTCACGCGGCAATTTCACTGATTCGCTGAATTCTGGCTATAGCTGTTGGGTGACTGAACATGATGGACAAATCATGGGCTATGCCGTGTTGATGATGGTGCTGGATGAAGCACATATACTCAATATCAGTATCGCCAAGCCTCATCAGGGGCGTGGATTCGGACGGGATTTAATCATGCATATGATAGACATCGCGCGCCAGCGTAATGCGCTCAATATGTTCCTCGAAGTGCGGCCATCAAACCAGTCGGCCATTGGTTTGTATGAAAGCATAGGTTTTAACGAAATGGCGATACGCCGTAACTATTATCCTGCCGCAAATGGTCGTGAAGATGCAGTGCTGATGGGCTTGGCGTTATGAGTTTGACGCGTGATGATATGTTGCGGGAGCTTGAGCTACTACCTGCTTGGCAGTTGCGTCAACCCGTGGCTAAGCCTGTTGTAGCAATATCGCCTGAAGTTATAGAACTGCCAACAATGGCTGAACCAGAAGTTAAAGCTGCTACTGCGCAGTTTGAGGAATTACCAGCTACAGAGCTAATCGAAGCCGAGGCTATTGCAGAAGTAGTAGAAACCAGTCTGCCTGCTTTGGACGTCACGCTGGGCCAAGGCCGTCGCGAAGCTATCATGCAGCTTGACTGGCAAGGCGTGCAAGATTGTGTGGCCAATTGTCAGGCGTGTGATCTGGCCAAGACACGTACGCAAACCGTCTTTGGCGTAGGTGACCCGAATGCAGAATGGTTGATTGTGGGCGAAGCACCAGGGTCAGAAGAAGACCGCAAGGGCGAACCTTTTGTCGGTCAGGCAGGCAAGTTGCTCGATAACATGCTGGCAGCTATCAAACTTAAACGCGGACAGAATGTATTTATCGCAAATGTGCTGAAATGTCGCCCGCCAGAAAACCGTAATCCACATGCGGATGAAGTTGCAATGTGCGATCCATTTTTAAAACGCCAAGTCGAACTGATCAAGCCCAAGCTGATTATCGCACTGGGCAAGTTTGCTGCGCAGTCACTGCTGGGTTCGGAAGATACGATCTCATCCATGCGTGGCAAGCTGCATGATTTTCATGGCGTGCCTGTTGTGGTGACGTATCACCCTGCCTATTTATTGCGTAGCTTGCCTGAGAAGGCCAAAGCGTGGGAAGACCTTTGCTTTGCCAATAAAACCATGGCTGGCTTGGTGGCGTCCGCTGACCCATCTTAAGCCTTTGGGCCATAACGGCTGACTTAGTCCGTTTTTCTCTATAAAATCCAACCCTTAACTTTTCTGACAGATTAAAAGAGCACTCATGCGCGCATCCCGATTTTTTCTCAATACACAAAAAGAAGCACCACAAGAAGCTGAACTGATCAGCCATAGACTGATGCTGCGTGCAGGCTTGATCAAGCGCTTGGGTTCAGGTTTATACACTTGGATGCCGCTAGGTTTGCGTGTGTTGCGCAAAGTTGAAGCGATAGTGCGTGAGGAAATGAATAATGCTGGTGCGCTTGAGCTCTTGATGCCTGCCGTGCAGCCAAAAGAGCTATGGGAAGAGACTGGTCGCTGGGCCGTATTCGGCCCACAAATGCTCAAGATCAAAGATAGACACGATAGGGATTTTTGCTTTGGGCCTACGCATGAAGAAGTGATTACCGATCTGGCGCGCCGTGAGATCAAAAGCTACAAGCAGCTACCGCTGAATTTTTACCAGGTACAGACCAAGTTCCGCGACGAGATACGCCCACGTTTCGGCGTGATGCGCGCGCGCGAGTTTTTGATGAAAGATGCTTACTCATTCCACACCGACTTAACCTCTCTCGAACAAACCTATGAAACCATGTATCAGGCCTATAGCAATGTATTTACGCGCTTAGGCTTGAAATTCCGCGCTGTGCGTGCCGATACAGGCGCGATTGGTGGCGATGGTTCGCATGAGTTTCATGTGCTGGCAGACTCAGGTGAGGATGCGCTCGCGTATTGCCCAACATCAGATTACGCAGCCAATGTGGAATTAGCTGAAGGCTTGCCAACTGTTAGCGTGCGTCCAGCAGCTACTGAAGCCATGCATGAAGTTGAAACCCCTAAGCAAACCACTTGTGAGCAAGTGGCAGCTTTGTTGGGCATTGATGTCACCCGCACAGTGAAATCAATCGCGCTGGTGGCTAATGGTAAATTCTATTTATTGCTGCTGCGTGGCGATCACAGTCTGAATGAGATCAAGGTTGGCAAGATTGATGGTCTGCAAGATTTCAGGTTTGCTTCTGAAGAAGAAATCCGCACTCACCTGAATTGCCCACCAGGCTTTATCGGCCCAGTAGCTGTTTCGCAAAATGTCATTATCGTTGCCGATAAAACTGTGGCGGTAATGAGTGATTTTGTTTGCGGTGCAAACAAGCCTAAATACCATTTGGCGGGCGTTAATTTTGGCCGCGATCTGCCAGAAGCTTTGGTTGTGGCTGATATTCGTAATGTAGTCACAGGCGACCCTAGCCCAGATGGCAAGGGTACGCTGGAGCTTTGCCGTGGTATTGAAGTCGGTCATATATTCCAGCTGCGTACTAAATACGCACAAGCGATGGAGGCGACCTACCTTGATGAAAATGGCCAGAAGCAGATCATGGAAATGGGTTGTTATGGCATTGGCGTCTCCCGTATTGTCGGCGCTGCAATTGAGCAAGGTAACGATGAGCGTGGCATTATCTTCCCTGCCAGTATGGCGCCATTCCAAGTGGCGATTGCACCTATTGGCTTTGATAAGAGCGAGGAAGTAAAAGCCGAAGCTCTTCATCTCTACAAGCAACTGCAGGAGCTGGGCGTGGATGTGTTGCTGGATGACCGAGGTGAACGCCCAGGTGTCATGTTTGCAGAGATGGAGTTGATGGGCATTCCGCATCGAGTGGTGATTGGTGAGCGTGGCCTGAAAGAAAGTACTGTGGAATATCAGGGGCGGACTGATGCATCTGCACAAACTGTTGGCCTCAAAGATATTGTCAGCAAGCTCCAATCTGTTTTGTGATGCACAAACGGCTTAGCTTCTATCTGGTTCTAGTTGCTGTATTGTTTAGCACAGCCGCTATTGCTGGTGGGCAAAAAGAAGAACCCTTGTCCAACAGCGTAAAAGCGCTGATGCAAAAATCAATCAGTGACCAAGCCACGCCCAAGACCATATTTGCCAGTGAAGTAGAAGGGCAGATATGGTTGAAAGAGATGTCCAATCGTCTCAAAGCGCGCATGCCAGACCAGGATATGCGCGAAGATTTTTTGCGTACGGTCTATTATGAAGCCACGCGCGCAGGTCTGGATCCACAGCTTGTCTTAGGTCTGATTCAGGTGGAAAGCGGCTTCAAGAAATATGCAGTATCTTCAGTCGGCGCGCGTGGCTATATGCAGGTGATGCCGTTCTGGGTGAATAGCATCGGCGCGCCTGACCATAACCTGTTTCATTTAAAGCTCAACCTGCGTTATGGATGCACCATTTTGCGGCACTATATTGATATGGAAAATGGTGATCTGTATCGCGCCTTAGGCCGCTACAACGGCAGCCTTGGGCAGCCTGAATACCCGACGATGGTGGTCGGGGCCTGGAAGAAAAACTGGAGTTACGGCTCCCTGACGTTCTAATCCGCTTTTCCGCTTTGCACTTTGGTGGTGCATGGCTATTCCATTCTGCACCATTCCATACTAGTATCTCCCTGTAGCCTGATTCAAGTTGGGTATTCTAATAATCTTTACCATCTTGGTCTGGTTATAGTTGTGCCATAAAACTTCAAAAAACTTGAATGAGGAGCTATGTATGTCAAAATTATCCGCACTATCTCTCAGTATTGCTTTGCTTGGTGGAGTCTGGGCCTATCTTGCGCTTGGGCCGCTCTCTGGTTTTGTATTGGTATGGGCTGGTTTTATCGCTTGGGGATGTTACTTTCATACAGGCGCTGATAATGCTGCTTTACAAAAAACCATTGCGGGTACTATCTATGGTGCCGTGCTTGCCTGGGTAGCATTACTGTTGGTTGTGCATAATCCAACTGGATTGCCAGCACCATTGTGGCCAGCTATCGTTGTTGCCGTGACCGTATTCTTCCTGGTCATTATGGCAGGCTGCAATCTGTTATCCGTGGTTCCAGCCAATGTATATGGCTATGCAGCGACTGTTGCATATTCACTGCAAACGCCGACAGCCGATGGTGTAGGTCCATTAGCTAGTTTGACCTTAGTGAATTTTGCTAACCCACTCATCCTGCTTTCTGTTTCATTCGTGGTAGGAGCGATATTTGGTTTGGCGTCAGGTAAGCTTTCGGGCGTGCTGGCAAAATAAGCTAGGCTGAATAAATAAAAAACCGCCAGAAGGCGGTTTTTTATTGGTGCTAATTACTTGGAGTTATTTGACCTGATCAGAAAACTTAAAGCCGTAGTAAGTACCAAATTCGCCCAAGGTTTCGTAATACACAAACATCAATCCATTAGCATAGCCCAAACCATTGTAGTGGTTCTTGGCACGCAATTTGAGGTCTGTCGGTAATGCACTCTTGCTGACAAACTGTCCATTTTTATCAAATACCAGAATGGCCTTATGGTCGATATCAAGCACTGCAAGTTCTTCTCCAGCAAGCCCTGTATAGGCAACATAATGGTCGCTGATGTCATCAGGTTTAGCGCCTGCAGCACTTAAATCAAGTTTCAGTTCACCGACTTTTTCTCGGCTTTTTAAATCCACTATTCGTACGACATTGCCGCGTTCCTGTTTGGCGTAGTACAGCTTGTCTGTGGCATCGTAAGTCGGCATGGTGGCAGCATCGCCAAAGGCGGGGTTATAGGCAAACACGTCTTTAGAGCTACCAAGCAGGTTGCCTTTGTCATCGAGATCCAAGCTAAAAATGCCTGTGTTAGGTGCAAAACCCGCGTCGCTTGAGATGTTGTAAGTGATGGTTTCCAGTTGTTTTGAGTTTGGGTTGAAATATAGTGAACGGTTGTTATAGCCGGGGCTGGAAGTCTGCAGATGCACACCATCCGCACTATACACATGGACTTGTGATTTGGAGTTGGTGTCGTCCTCCCCCGGCACTGGGCCGAGGCCGCCATCTGCAACGTAATAGCGATTGTATTGTGCGATATAGGCAACCGTCATTGGTCTGGAGGTAGGCTCGCTCACCAGTGGCATTTTGATAACCAATAAGGCTTCTGCCAATACTTGAGCATTGGCGAGTGGTATGTGCAATAGCCATACCGACATAGTCGCACTGGCAATGATATTGGTGAATCGCATGGCTTAAGCCTCTTTAGTTGTTATGTGGTTGAGTGGTGCTGTATTCGTGCTGTTTTGTACAACAGAGTTCCCACGCATTATTCATCTAATCTGTTCAGCAACATGGCATCACCATAGCTGAAGAAGCGGTATTTCTCTGAAATTGCATGGGCGTAAGCTTGCTTGATATTGTTAAAGCCAGCAAAAGCCGAAACTAGCATAAGCAACGTGCTTTTTGGTAAATGGAAGTTGGTAAGCAATTGCTCTACTACTTTAAATTTGTAACCTGGCGTGATGAAAATATCAGTTTCGCCCAACCCTGCTACAAGTTCACCTGAGCGTGCGGCGCTCTCAAGTGCGCGCATGGCCGTGGTACCGATGGCTGTTACCTTGCGGCCTGCGGCCTGCGTTTGCTTAATCAGTTTTACAGTTTCTTGAGGAACTGAGTACAACTCGCTATGCATTTTATGCTCGGCAATATTTTCTACTCGTACAGGCTGAAAAGTGCCAGCCCCTACGTGCAGGGTGACGTAGGCGAATTGAATGCCTTGAGATTTTAATTGTTGCAACATCGCATCATCGAAATGCAAACCTGCAGTCGGTGCAGCAACGGCGCCCAGATGTTTTGCGTAAACTGTTTGGTATCGCTCTTCATCGGTATTGTCGGCATCATGGCTGATATAAGGTGGCAAGGGCAGGGCGCCGTACTGCTCCAGCAAATCTAGCAAAGGTGTTTCAGCCAAGAACTTCAGCAGGAACAAATCATCCTGGCGCTCAATGACTTCTACTTCGATTTTCTCTGCTAGTAACAATCTGCTGCCAGACTTGGGCGAACGAGAAGCGCGAACATGGGCTAGGGCGTGATGTTGGTCAATGACACGTTCTATCATGGCTTCAACCGCGCCACCAGATTGTTTATGGCCATGCAATCGTGCCTTAATCACGCGCGTATCGTTGAAAACCAATAAATCGCCAGCCTGCAAAAAGGTTGGCAGGTCTCGAAATAGCTGGTCATGAATGTTGCCATTAGACGAATCTAGCCTCAACAAGCGGCTACCGCTGCGTTCTTGCGTGGGAAATTGTGCAATTAATGCATCAGGTAAATCAAAATCAAAATCAGTGGTTCGCATAAATGCCAGTGTTTGTTATAATCTCGCCTCTGCAGCCGGGGTGGCGGAATTGGTAGACGCACTGGACTCAAAATCCAGCGAGGGCAACTTCATGGGGGTTCGATTCCCCCCCCCGGCACCAGATTGCTTTATTTCAATTATCCAGATGTAACATCTGGTTCTACTTTCAGTTCTAATTCTCTTTAAATTTGCATAGCTTCAAAATTATATCGAAGCACATTTTATCCAGAGCTGGATTATAAATTCTTCTAGGGAATTAAGCTCCAACATCTGAGTTTTATTCATTTATTTTGATTAGAACATAGGTATATTGATACGCTAAATCTTGTAAAGACTGATTGTTGAAGTCATGGATAATCTTACACCTCATACAGATGGCGTTATCTGGCCCGCCATCATTCATTATCACGGGCAAGCTGAGCTAGGTTTTGTGTTGGATCAGCAGTCTTGGTCAAATGCTCAATATATACAAACCGCCCGATACCATATCTATGATGAATTGATCGACTCAATTGGGAGAACATATAGATTAGTTAATCAGGTAAATGCACCCGTAAGTATTGAGCCGATAGGCAAAATTACATCATTGCAGGATGTGATTGAGATGATTAGGATGCATGCCTCTGTGTCAGGCACATGTTGTGTAGCAAAATTCTCTGCAACATCCATTCAAGAAGCCATTGGCAGTTTAGCTATACAGGGTGATAGTTAAATAATGGATTGGTGTTTATATTTACTCGAGTGCAAAAACGGTAGCTATTACAGCGGAATTACCAATAATCTTGAAGCACGCTATGCAGCGCATTTGGCAGGTAAGGGCGCCAAATATACGCGTGCAAACCCGCCAGTGAGAGTGCTTGCGAGCAAGGCTTATCCTGATCGTTCCAGAGCATCTGTAGCAGAAGCAATTCTTAAAAAGCTGCCAAGAACAGAAAAATTGGGATTTTTTACTGAGTAGTTTTACTTAGCATGGATTGGTTAATGTCAGTCTTTAATCTTGCCGATGCTATCAATTTCTTCCTTGATTTTCATGTTATCCAACTTCTCAATAGGTAGCGCCGCAAAGAGCTTGATGCGATTTTCAAGATAGCCCGCAATCTTGCGGAATGCCGCTAATTTCTCCTCATCCGTACCTTCTACAGCCGCTGGGTCTTCAACGCCCCAATGTGCTGTCATCGGTTGTCCAGGCCAGTATGGACAAACTTCACCAGCGGCGTTATCGCATACGGTAAATACAAAATCGAGAAAAGGTGCACCTTCAACCGTAAACTCATCCCAGCTTTTGCTGCGTAGGCCATTGGTAGATAAGCCTCTGGCTTCAAGCAATTTAAGTGCAAATGGATTGACTGTCCCATTTGGGTGGCTACCAGCGCTGTAGGTTTTGAATTTGCCTTTACCCCAGTGTTCCATGAGTTTTTCAGCCAGAATACTGCGCGCAGAGTTGCCTGTGCAGAGAAAAAGTACGTTATAGATTTTTTGATCCATTTATGCGGATTCCTTGGTTTGATTTGCTGCGGCAGGACAGCAGAGGTTTTGAGTGACGCAATCATCGCTTGGGTTTTGGCAGCAGTTCTCAGTCAGGTAAGCAATTAAGCCATTCATCATGCTGTAATTGGCTTTGTATAAGATGGTGGTGCCTTTACGCTCAGTAGATGCTAAATCTGCATGCCGTAACTGCTGTAGATGAAATGACAGGGTGGCATTGGGTACCCCAAGTTTTTCACCAATAGCCCCAGCAGCCATGCCTGCCGCCCCTGCTTGTACTAGCAGGCGAAATATATCCAAGCGTGTTTCTTGTGCAAGTGCATCGAGTGCAGCAACAGCAATTAACTTTTCCAATTCAGCTCCTTTTTGCCTGTATCAATCATTTGTCTTTCTATATTTCCATATTTATGGAAATATATGCGCTTGTCAAATTAAATTTTGTTGAAGGTGGCTCATGAGTGCGCAATGTGAAGTGATTGTAAAAGAGGCAAGTAATCAAAAAATTGGCTTTTTTGAGCGCTATCTCACGGTTTGGGTATTTGTTTGTATTGCAGTTGGTATTGGCTTAGGTCATTACATGCCAAGAACTTTTGTTGCCTTGGGGGAAATGAAAATCGCTGAGGTTAATCTGCCAGTAGCAGTTTTAATCTGGCTGATGATTATCCCCATGCTGCTTAAAATTGATTTTCACGCGCTTTCAGGCGTAAAGCAGCATTGGAAGGGTATAGGGGTCACCTTGTTTATCAACTGGGCAGTCAAGCCTTTCTCAATGGCGTTCTTGGGTTGGCTATTTATTCGTGTGGTATTTCATGATTGGTTGCCAGTCGAGCAGATTGATTCATACATTGCAGGTTTAATATTGTTGGCTGCCGCACCTTGCACTGCCATGGTATTCGTCTGGAGTAACTTGACTGACGGCGAGCCGCATTTCACCCTTAGCCAGGTGGCGCTCAATGATTTGATTATGGTATTTGCATTTGCGCCGATTGTCGCTTTGCTGCTCGGTTTGTCATCAATCACAGTGCCGTGGGGAACACTGCTTTTATCGGTACTGCTTTACATCGTAATCCCTGTTGTCATTAGCCAGCTTATGCGTATGCTACTGATCTCTCAAGGCAGTGAGGTTACCCTTAATGGCCTGCTTAAAGTACTGCAACCGTTGTCACTGAGTGCATTGCTAGCTACTTTGGTTTTACTTTTTGGCTTTCAAGGGAGACAAATTATTAATCAGTCTGCAGTCATTGCAATGCTAGCCGTGCCGATTTTGATACAGGTTTATTTCAACTCTGGCCTGGCTTATTGGCTAAATCGAAAGTTTGGCGTGGCGCATTGTGTCGCAGGCCCATCCGCATTGATAGGTGCCAGTAATTTCTTTGAGCTGGCCGTGGCCGCGGCTGTTAGTCTGTTTGGTCTGAATTCAGGTGCAGCTTTAGCAACGGTGGTGGGAGTTTTGATTGAGGTGCCAGTCATGCTATCGGTCGTTAAAATAGTCAACCAATCCAAAGGATGGTATGAAAAGGCATGATGGAGTTGAGGCGGTAACTGAATATAAAATAAAAAAGGCCATCACAAATCTGTGATGGCCTTTTATGCGGCTAAGTCTAAGTTTTAGCTTTTGCTGTTTTTGGCTTGGCCTTTGTGGCTGATACCACTTCAACTTTTACTTCTGCAGTTTTCTTCGCGGCAGGAGGGTTAACGGCGGCAGGTTTCTCATCTGCCTTTTTGCTCTTGGCTTTTTTACCAGAAGCACTATCTTTTTCTTTGATGGCATGCATTTTTTTGCGCCATTCTTGCAAATGTTCATCTTCAATCTCTAGCTGTATGGCTAAGGCAAAATCAACACTTACTTTGTCTTTCTCAAGCCTGCGTGGCAATTTCCCACCCATTCTTGATAACAGACGCTCTTTTTCTTCTTCAGATAGACTTTTTATCTTCTCTAAATATTCTGGATTGCTTAGTTTCATTCTCAAACCCCGAAACACAATGTTGTGAACACGTGAGTTTATAGGAATATGATTTTCTTATGCATGACCTTTTTGTGACAAAAAGAATTTTCGTGATTACTTCGGTAGATTTGAGTCATGTAAAGCTCACGATTGATTAGGTTTATTCCTTGATAACCGCATTGCCGTGCTTGGTAAACTTTAGCTGCTTAAGATCGTAACCCTGACTCTTTGCAACTGCCATGGCACGTTCTAATTCAGTTTTATTCAAATCTAGTGTTTTTGAAAGTATCCACAGATATTTGCGGTTGGGGTTAGCCACCACCGCCCATTGATAATCTTCATCTAAGCCGATGACCCAATAGTCTGCGCGAAAAGGCCAGAAGAAAGATACCTTGAGTTGCGATGTGCTAGTTGGACTAGCTTGCCAAGCTTTGCCTTTGGCTTGGTCAAATCCATCTTTGGTTCGGCAGCGATTCGTGACGTCAATTTCACCCTTAGTATCTAGCGAATATTCTGCCGTGGTATCTCCAATACAATTTCGCTGGAAAAACATCGGGAATGCAGCGATCTCATACCACTTGCCTACGTAGCGTTTAATATCAAGCGTGCTTACGCTGGTGACATCTGGCTGATCTGCCCGCGCTAAACAGCAGCACAAAAGAATGGCAAAAAAACTGAGCAGAGCTGGAATGCGTTTCATACGAAATGGATGCCTGATCAAGCTGGTTGATTTTTTAATTGCTAAGGGATCGCCCAAATAAAAATGGCCCAATTAAGGGCCATTTTATGGGATTCTGTTAGTTGCTAAGCTACAGCAATATCAGATAAGCAATTAAGCCTTCTGGATATTAGAAGCTTGTTTACCTTTAGCACCCTCTGTCACGTCAAAAGTAACGCGTTCATTTTCTTTCAAACTCTTGTAACCGCTATCAACGATTGCAGAGAAATGTGCGAATAAATCGTCACCACCACCATCAGGAGTAATGAAACCAAAACCTTTAGAATCATTAAACCATTTAACTATACCTGTTGCCATTATATTACTTTCATACTTTTAAAAGGGAGGCACCCTGAAAGTCTGCTTACCAAATTCATAAGCCCATAGACTTAAAAACTGAAATAACCAAACGCCTTATTGGCTTTGTACGTACAAATTAAGACAAAGTCAAGCAATATTATGATGATTGCTTAATTAATCTTGCGCGCCTATACTGCGCGGACGTCTAAATTGCATTGGTCTAGTTCAAATAATGCAAAGCATGTACTACTAGTCTCATGTATTCCGCACTGAATTCCCTCTGATTTACTACACCTCAAAACTCTATGAGATTGTTGCTTCATCATGGTAACAAAAACTTATTGGAGAAATATTCTTGGCAAAAGAAGAGCTTATAGAAATGAATGGTGTAGTGATGGAAGTGCTGCCTGATTCGCGCTTCCGAGTGACCTTGGATAACGGCCACAATCTGGTTGCCTACACGGGCGGAAAAATGCGTAAAAACCATATCCGAATTTTAGCGGGTGATAAGGTTACTTTAGAGTTGTCACCTTATG
This sequence comes from Methyloradius sp., assembly GCA_035460505.1. GTDB lineage: Bacteria > Pseudomonadota > Gammaproteobacteria > Burkholderiales > Methylophilaceae > Methyloradius. The sequence continues at coordinate 58,564 of DATHWP010000091.1, forward strand.
ACATCAATAATGGCCGTATTACTTTCAGGCACATTGAAGCAAAAGCCGCGTTTACTCCGAGACGTCGAACTTATTGATTCTGAATACTTGTATTTAAATCAACGCTTTTAAATGACAAAAAAGGGCTCACTAAATATATTTAGTGAGCCCTTTTTGATTTATAGCTAAATTATTTCTGCACTGATTTTAATCTAGACCGATCTGGTAAACCTCTTCCTGATTTCCAACTACTTTACCTGTGACAGCATCTACTTCTACCTCCCACTCTTTGCCATCTTTAGTCTTGATGTCGAATTCGTAAGAAGGATCGCCATCAGCTTCTATCTTGAATTCACTTTCTACAACTTCACCAGCGTGTAATGCCAGTGCAATCTTTTTTGCCTCATCAACAGTGATTTTTGCTTTGGCTTTAAATGCAGGGTCGCTGGCATCGACAACTTCAAGATTTACTTCTAGTATTTTGCCTGTTTTGGCATTTACTTCTACTTCCCATTCTTTGCCATCAGCACCTTTGATGTCGAACTCATAAATAGCCTTGCCATTATCCAGCTCGGCCTCAAGTGAGATTACGTCACCTGGGTATTTCGCCAAAGCAGCTTTCATGGCGGTTTCTAATTTCCCTGTGAATTTTTCAGCTGCAAATGCTGGGGTAATCACAAATAAAGCGGCAATAACTGCTGCGACTGATGTTTTATACATGGCAATATCCTATCTGGTGGTTTAAAAATTGGCGGGCATTGTGTAAAAAGCCCAATGAAACCATTCTAGGTTTTGCGGCGTAAATTGTAAATAAAGTATTGATTATTATAGATAATTACTTTTAATTTTGGCTGCATGTAACCAGTATTGGTTGACGGTAGCCAATGCTGTGTGAAAAATGCAACAGATATCGGCGTTAGAAATAACTTATCGATATATCAAATACTCATGACCTGAATAGGTGAAGTGTCAAAAATGGTGCGCGTGCACCACAAGTAAGTGCGGAGAGGTGTTTTTTTATGATGAGGAATAGAAATGATTTTTGGATTTAATTTAATTATTTCATGGTATTAACGAATTTAATTGCTCAATGGCATAGCTATTGCTTTTAAAATAACTGCGTAATGTTAACTTGAGTCAATTATGCTCCGAGTTTTACTGGTAGATAACCATGCGGAGCGAGCAGCTCCACTCACGCAATTGTTATCAGATGCAGGGTATAACGTGATTGGGCGATTGTCTGATACGGCAAACTTACATGATGCAGTGAGTGCGTTGCAGCCCGATGTAGTGATTATAGATACAGAGTCGCCCAGCAGAGATACGTTGGAACACTTGATTGTGATGAATTCGAATGCACCGCGGCCGATTGTGATGTTTACGCATGATGGTGATAGAGCCAAAATTCGAGAGGCCACAAAAGCAGGTGTAAGTGCTTATGTGGTCGGTGGTTTAGCTGGTGATCGGTTACGGCCGATTATGGATGCAGCGATAGCAAGATTTGAAGAATTTAAAAGTTTGCGTCTTGAATTAAATGAGGCAAACAGCAAGCTGAGTGAGCGCAAGGTGGTAGAAAAAGCCAAAGGCTTACTCATGAAACAGCGTGGCATTAGCGAAGATGAAGCTTATGGCATGTTGCGAAATATGGCGATGAAACAGAACATACGCTTGGCAACGTTAGCCGAGCAAGTGGTACAAGCAGCAAAGTTGCTGTTTTAAGAATTAGAAATTTGGATTAAATGGTTACATCTACCCAACGGCGGGAGATGAAGTAACCAAAAGTTTAGTAATAAATAACTAGTAGTACACAAGCAATAACGAGCCAGTGCTGGCTCACCGGACAAAGGCGTCCTTGCTGCGAAATTTATTTCGTAAGCAGGACGCCTTTTTTTATTTTGTGTTTTGAGACTTAGGAGTAATACATGAGTGCCAATGAAAAAGATGTAGCGCAAAAAAGCCTTGTTACCGAAAAAGTGGTCACACCTGATAACAGCCGCCGCAATTTTTTCCGCGCAAGTGCTGGCGCATTGGGCGCGTCTGTTTTGATGGGTATGGTGCCTGAACAGGTCCGCAATAATGCCTGGGCCGCGGGGACTGATGCCCCTGAAATCAAAGAAGTAAAGATTGGCTTTATCCCACTGACTGACTGTGCGCCAATTGTTGTCGCTGCCGAAATGGGCTTCGACCAGAAATACGGCATCAAGATTGTGCCTTCAAAAGAAGCCTCGTGGGCTGGTGTACGTGACAAAGTAGTCAACGGTGAATTGCACGCAGCGCACGTTTTATATGGGTTGGTGTACGGCGTACAAATGGGCATTGGTGGCATGCAAAAAGACATGGCAGTGCTCATGAGCCTGAATAATAACGGCCAGGGCATTACGCTAGCCAATCAGATCAAAGACAAGGGCGTGGTCGATGGCCCAACGCTTAAACGTCTGCTGGATAACGAGAACCGCGACTTTACTTTTGCGCAGACTTTCCCTACTGGCACACACGCAATGTGGCTTTATTACTGGCTGGCCGCGAATGGCATTAACGCCATTAAAGACGTAAAAACCATCGTAGTGCCACCACCACAGATGGTTGCCAATATGCGCATCGGCAATATGGATGGTTATTGCGTGGGCGAACCATGGGGTGCGCGTGCGATTTACGACAAAGTGGGCTTCACTGTCGCAACTTCACAAGATATTTGGATCGATCACCCAGAAAAAGTATTGGGTACAACAGCAGAGTTCGTTGCAAAAAATCCGAATACTACCCGTGCAATGATGCTGGCCGTACTTGAAGCTTGTCGTTACATCGAAGCGACTGCCAACCGCCCTAGCGTTGCCAAGTTGATTGCAGGTAAATCCTACGTTAATGCGCCTGAAGAAGTCATTGAAGGCCGCTTCCTTGGCCATTATGACAATGGCAACGGTAAAAAATGGGAAGACCCTAACTTCATGAAGTTCTTCAATGATGGCAAGGTGAATTTCCCTTACCTGTCAGATGGTATGTGGTTCCTGACCCAACACAAACGCTGGGGTCTGTTGAAAGATGATCCAGATTATCTGGCGATTGCTAAAAAAGTAAACCAGATCGACCTTTACACCCAAGTTGCTAGCCAACTTGGTATCAGCGTGCCCAAAGACCCAATGCGTAGCAGTAAGCTGATGGATGGCGTGGTCTGGGACGGCAAGAATCCAAAAGCTTACGCGGCTGGATTCAAGATCAAAGCCTAAGCTTCAAATTACAAGGAAATTAAACGATGACTACTATTTTACTCAATCAAGAAAGTGTGGCAACGCTGATGCAAGCGGACGATACAAAGCCCGAATCTGTGGTGCCTACCTCACCTAAAACTGAGATCAAGAGCCCAGTACCAACAACGCCTAAAAAACCAGGCCTGCTAGCAGTAAAAAGCCGGGAGTTTTTTCAGTGGATTATTCCACCTATGTTTGGTATCGGGCTGTTACTGGTTGTTTGGACGGTGATTGCGCATCAGTCGCCCAATCTACCTGGTCCAGTGTCTACATGGCACTCAGCTGTTCAATTGTTCAGCCATCCATTTTATGACAATGGTCCCAATGACAAAGGCATAGGCTGGAATATCGTGGCTTCACTGGAGCGCGTTGGCCTGGGTTTTGGCTTGGCAGCATTAGTGGGAATACCAATGGGTTTTATTCTTGGCCGCTTTGAATTCATGTCTCGCATGGCAGCGCCGATTATTGGCCTGCTACGTCCAGTCTCACCTTTAGCGTGGTTGCCGATTGGCCTGCTGGTATTCAAAATGGCTAACCCTGCAGCAATCTGGGTAATTTTCATCTCTGCCATCTGGCCGATGATCATCAATACCGCAGTCGGTGTGAGCAAAGTGCCGCAAGACTATATGAACGTGGCCAAGGTACTCAATCTCTCAGAATGGAAGATTGTGACCAAGATTCTGTTCCCCTTCGTATTACCTTACATGATGACTGGTGTACGTCTTTCCATCGGTGTGGCATGGCTGGTGATCGTGGCTGCCGAAATGCTCACAGGCGGCGTGGGCATTGGCTTCTGGGTATGGGATGAATGGAACAACTTGAATGTTGAGCACATCATCATCGCCATTTTTGTAGTGGGTATCGTCGGCTTCATGCTTGAGTTCCTGCTGCTATCAATCGCTAAACGCTTTAGTTACGAATAAGGGGCACACCGTGGAAAACATGACACAAGACACAATCCAAAACGCTACTACAACTGTAAAACCAGTGGCTGAAAGATATGTCCAGCTTGAAAATGTCAACATGACTTTCGTCACTAAAAAAGGCACGTTTGAAGCGCTGCGCAATGTCGATTTCAGCATTCAGGAAGGCGAATTCATCTCGATTATTGGCCATTCTGGTTGTGGTAAATCTACCGTGCTGAACCTGATTGCAGGCTTACTCAACCCAACCGATGGCAATATTTTCTGTGCAGGTCGTGAGGTTGCAGGCCCAGGCCCAGAGCGCGCTGTGGTGTTTCAGAACCACTCTTTGCTGCCATGGTTAAGCTGCTTTGAGAATGTCTATCTTGCCGTTGAGCGTGTATTTGGCGCGACTGAGAAGAAAGAGGCTTTGACCGCAAGAACCAAAGCCGTACTTGAGTTGGTCGGTTTAACGCACGCCATGGACAAACGCCCTAATGAAATCTCAGGTGGCATGAAGCAGCGTGTGGGTATTGCCCGCGCCTTGGCGATGGAACCTAAAGTACTGCTGCTGGATGAGCCATTTGGCGCGCTGGATGCCTTGACTCGCGCTCATCTGCAAGATGAGTTGATGGGCATTATGGCCAAATCTGGTTGTACCGCAGTAATGGTGACACACGATGTGGATGAGGCGGTTTTACTCTCAGATCGTATTGTGATGATGACCAATGGCCCAGCCGCCACAGTCGGTGAAATTCTCAGTGTTGATCTGGCGCGTCCAAGAAAACGTTTGGAGCTGGCTGAAGATCGCGATTACAACCATTTACGCAGTGAAGTGCTCAAGTTCCTCTATGAACGCCATGCAAAAAAGGCAGCATAAGAAGTAAAAAAGCCCGTCGGTCAGGACGGGCCCCGCAACTCAATGTAGCAAAAAGATACACCAAATTACTAGTCACCCTTAATCGCTAAAAAAAGGAGTAACACCGTGCAAGCTAATATGAGATTTACCCTGCGTCAAGTGACATTGTCTTTGCTGATCGCCACCGCATCTGTGAGCGCTAGCGTTCATGCAGAAGATAGTGCCCCATTACCTGAGTACACATTTATGGATGCTATCAAAACTGGAAAGAATCTAACCAGCTTCAGGCTGCGTTATGAGAATGTGCAGCAAGATGGCAATAGTCCAGCAGGTAAACCCCTAGAAGATGCCAACGCATTTACCTTGCGTAGCCTGATTGGCTGGCAGACTGCGCCATATCATAACTTCAGTTTTGCTGCGCAAATCATCAACGTATCCAAACTGGATGATGATTTCAACGACAGCACCAACGGCACGTTGATCAACGCTGCATCTAACCAGCCTAACAAGGCACAGTACGCCAAAGTGGTAGATCCAGACATCACCGACATCAACCAGCTTTATGTCGACTGGACAGGCATTAGAAACAACCGTGTGCGTGCAGGTCGCCAACAGATTATTTTGGATAACTCACGCTTTATTGGCGATATTGGATTCCGTCAGGACATGCAGGTATTCGACGGCGTATCTGTGCTCAGCAAATCGATACCAGATACTGAAGTGTATGTAGCCCATCTTGAGTCAGTACGGCAAATCAGTACCAAAACTCGTACTGATGGCGCACTCGAAGTTACCAATGTTCGCTATCGCATTTCCCCTACTGAGTTCTTGATTGGCTACGGCTACTTTTCAAGTTTTGATGATCTAGGTCTGGGCAATGCATGGTTTGGCGCAGGCACTTTGAACAATGCAGGCAAGCCCAATATCTCGGCAAATCAGTCCAACAAAGTATTGGGTGTGCGCCTGGATGGTATTCACCCATTCAACCCTAATCTCAGGGCGCTCTATACCGCCGAATATGCCAAGCAGACTGATTACTCAGGTGGCGATTCGCGTATTGATGCGGATTACTACAAGCTAGGCGGCGGCGTAGGCATTGATAACTTTTCGATTCGTCTGGATCAAGAGTTACTCTCTAGCAACAACGGCCTTTACGCATTCCAAACCCCTTTTGGTACCAACCATTTATTCCAAGGCTGGGTAGATAAATTCCTGGCAACACCTAAAGAAGGTATTAAAGACAGCTTTATCACTGGCACTTACAAATATGGTGACTTCCTGTTTTTTGCTGATTACCACATCTTCAATTCTGATGTCGATTTCGTCAAAGCCACTGGTGGCAAGGGCGACCGCTACGGTACCGAATGGAATGCTGCTGCGACTTATAACTACAGCAAAAACATCATGACCAAGCTGGAATATGGCGAATATTCAGAAGATGACCAATATCTGGCGACCGCCAACCGTATTCGCGATACCAAGAAGCTTTGGTTAACCGCGATGTACACATTCTAAGCAACGCGCAGAAGATTAACGGAGCTCCCTCATGAACAAAGGTAAGGTTTATTTAATAGGCGCAGGCCCTGGTGACCCAGAGTTGATCACCATCAAAGCGGTGAATGCGCTGGCACTGGCGCAAGTGGTGCTGATTGATGATCTGGTCAATCGGGCATTACTCGCTTATGCGCCAAATGCCCGCGTGATTGAGGTGGGCAAGCGCGGCGGCTGTAAATCCACGCCGCAGCACTTTATCAATCGCATGATGATTGCGCTGGCAGAACAAGGCCAGATTGTCGCAAGGCTTAAAGGTGGCGATCCGTTTCTGTTTGGCCGTGGTGGTGAAGAGATGCTGGCACTGCAAGGCACTGGTATAGCTGTTGAGGTTGTGCCTGGCATCACCAGTGGTATCGCTGTGCCAGCCAGTATCGGCATCCCTGTCACCCACCGTGAATACACGCACGGTGTGTCTTTCGTCACTGGCCATACACAAGATGAAGAAAGCCCGAATTGGTCTGCATTGGCGGCTACAGGCACAACGCTAGTGATTTACATGGGCATCAAGCATTTGCCAGAAATCGTGAGCGATTTATTAAAAGCGGGAATGCCCGCCACTACCCCAGTCGCGGCGATTCAGCATGGCACGCTGCCTGAGCAGCAGCATATTGTCAGTACATTAGGCATGTTGCCGATGGCGGTGAAGCAAGCTGGTTTAGCTAGTCCCGCGATCATAGTAGTGGGCGATGTGGTCAGGTTGGCGAAGGCTAATAACCAAGCGCTAAACACGCTATTCACTGAGCATCTGGCGGCTTAGGTTTAACAAATATAGACCCCAACAAATAGTAAACAGATATTTCTGAAAGAAACGCTGGAGTAGAACATGCAAAAAATGAAATTAGTGGTGGTTGGCAATGGCATGGCGGGCATGCGAGTGGTTGAAGAGCTGCTCAAAATAGCACCTGACCTCTATGACATCACCGTCTTTGGTGATGAGCCGTACCCGAATTACAACCGCATTATGCTGTCGCCCGTGTTGGCGAATGAACAGACGATAGACGACATTATCCTCAATACGCGCGAGTGGTATGCCGAGCACAATATCACCCTGCATACCAATGCCCGCGTAGATAGAATTTACCGTGAAAGCCGCGTGGTCTATGCCGAAGATGGTACCAGCGCACCATATGATCGCCTGCTCATTGCCACTGGCTCCAAGCCATTTATGCTGCCTATACCGGGTGCTGAGCTAAAAGGTGTGATCGGCTATCGCGATATTAAAGATACCAACGATATGATCGCCGCAGCTAAAACCCACAAACATGCGGTAGTGATTGGCGGTGGCCTGCTAGGGCTTGAAGCGGCCAATGGGCTCAAGATTCAGGGCATGGATGTCACTGTCATTCACAAAAATGACTGGCTGCTGGAACGCCAACTCGACAAAACCGCAGGCAAGATGCTGCAACTGTCCTTAGAAGCCAAAGGCCTTAATTTTATGCTGAATGCCAATACCCAGCAGCTGATTGGGCATGAGTCTGGTGAATATCAGGGATGTGTGAAAGCGGTTCAGCTAGATGATGGTACCGAGCTATCAGCAGATTTAGTAGTGATGGCTGTTGGTATTCGGCCTAACTATGCACTGGCTGAATCAGCAGGCATTTATTGCAATCGTGGCATCGTGGTGAATGACACCATGCAGACGTATGACCCGAGAGTTTATGCGGTGGGCGAATGTGTTTCGCATCGCGGCACTTCATATGGCTTGGTCGCGCCATTATTCGAGATGGCCAAGGTCTGCGCGACCCATCTGGCGAACTTTGGCATCGGCCTTTATAAAGGCTCTGTGACTTCAACCAAGCTCAAAGTCACGGGCATAGACCTTTTCTCTGCAGGCGATTTCAGCGGTGGTGAAGATACGGAAGAAATCGTATTGCACGATGCCGTTGGTGGCGTTTACAAAAAACTCATCATCAAAGACGACAAAATCATCGGTAGCGTGCTCTATGGCGATACAGCTGATGGTGCCTGGTATTTTCAGATGTTGCGTGACCGTAAACCTATCCATGAAATACGCGACATGCTGATGTTCGGTGAAGATAGCCTAGGTAATACGGGGCACTCAGGACAAGACAAAGCCGCCGCAATGACCGATGAAATGGAAGTTTGCGGTTGTAACGGCGTATGCAAAGGCACAATCGTCAAAGCCATTAAAGAAAAAGGCTTATTCACGATTGATGATGTGAAAAAACAGACCAAAGCGGCCTCAAGCTGCGGCTCTTGTACTGGCTTGGTTGAGCAGATTCTGGCTTCTGCGCTGGGAGGTGGTTATGCGCCTCCATCTACCGCCAAATCGGTCTGTGGTTGCACGGATAAAAATCACGAAGAAGTGCGTGAAGAAATCCGCAGGCACAAATACCTGAATATTCCGGATGCGATGAAAGGCATGAACTGGCGTACACCTAATGGCTGTGCAACTTGCCGACCAGCTCTCAATTACTATCTGCTTTCTACTTGGCCGCACGAAGCGGTGGATGATCCGCAATCACGGTTCATCAATGAGCGCGTGCATGCAAACATCCAGAAAGACGGCACTTATTCGGTGATTCCCCGCATGTATGGCGGCGTTACCACGCCAGACCAGTTGCGCAAAATCGCTGATGTTGCAGACAAATATGCCGTGCCGATGGTGAAAGTCACTGGTGGCCAACGTATTGACTTGCTTGGGGTAAAAAAGGAAGACCTCACCAATATGTGGGCTGACCTGGATATGCCATCTGGCTATGCCTACGCCAAGGGTTTGCGCACCGTAAAAACCTGTGTTGGCTCTGAATTCTGCCGCTTCGGTACGCAGGATTCAACCAAGCTGGGTATCGATATCGAAAAAGCCTTTGACCATATGTGGGCACCGCACAAGGTTAAATTCGCCGTCTCTGGCTGCCCACGTAATTGTGCTGAATCGGGCATCAAGGATGTTGGCATCATCGGCGTTGATTCAGGCTGGGAGCTTTATGTAGGGGGCAATGGAGGTATCAAAACTGAAGTGGCGCAATTTCTCTGCAAAGTAAAAACGGCGGAAGAGGTCATTGAGTATTCTGGCGCGTTTATCCAGATATATCGTGAAGAAGCACGCTATCTGGATCGCACCGTGCACTGGATACATCGCGTTGGCCTCGATTACGTCAAGCAACGTGTACTGGACGATGCGGAAGGTCGTAAAGCTGCATTTGAGCGCTTGTTGTATGCACTACAAGGCGCTACCAACCCTTGGGCTGAGCGCGTGGAAAAACGCAGCGAGCACAAAGAGTTCGACATCATATCCATACCGGCTTAACGAGAAAAATGTAATAAGGATCACTATGAGTAGCTGGATAAAAATTGTTCCACTTGGCGACATTCCCAAACTGGGTTCACGCGTTGTGCGCAGCAGCAAAGGCGATATCGCCGTATTCCGCACAGAAGACGACAAGGTGTTCGCCTTGCACGACAAATGCCCGCACAAAGGCGGCCCGCTTTCACAGGGTATTGTCTATGGCGATAAAGTTGCCTGCCCGCTGCATTCTTGGCAAATTCACTTGGCTGATGGGCATGCCGTTGAACCTGACGAAGGCCAAACCGCCTGCTTTGCCGTGAAGGTAGAAGATGGCAGTGTGTACCTTGAGATTTAAGAGCTGGGAATATTAAGTGTCTGTAATACCAATTCAAGCAAAAGAAGTTAAATCCACCTGCTGCTACTGCGGCGTTGGTTGTGGCGTGCTGATTCAAACCGAACAGGGGAAAATCACTGGGGTGCGCGGCGACCCCGACCATCCAGCCAACTTTGGGCGCTTGTGTACCAAGGGTTCAACACTACACTTATCTACCAGACCTGAAGCACGCTTGCTTTATCCTGAATTGCGGCGTAACCGTAGTGATGTGAGGCAACGTGCAAGCTGGGATGAATCGCTGGATTACGTCGCTGAACGCTTTGCGGCGATTATTCGCGAGCATGGCCCAGATGCTGTGGCTTTCTACATTTCAGGCCAGTTGCTGACCGAGGATTACTATGTGTTTAATAAGCTGGCTAAAGGTTTGATTGGCACGAATAACGTCGATACCAATTCCCGCCTTTGCATGTCATCCGCGGTCAGTGGTTACAAGGCCACCCTAGGTGCAGATGCGCCACCTGCCTGTTATGAAGATATCGACCATGCAGCGTGCCTGTTTATCGCTGGCTCAAACACAGCCTATGCACACCCGATTTTGTATCGCAGGATTGAAGACGCCAAAGCCAAAAACCCAGAGATGAAAATCATCGTGGTTGATCCACGTTTGACCGACACGGCGCAATCTGCGGATTTACACCTGGCCATTTTGCCCGGTACCGATGTCGCGCTGTTCAACGGCATGCTCCATGTCATGCTGTGGGAAGGCCTGCTGGATATGGCCTACATCAATGCCTATACAGAAGGCTTTGAAGCACTGAAAAATACAGTGCGCGAATATACACCGAAGATGGTGGCCGATATTTGTGGCATTAAAGAAGCCGACATTATCACGGCTGCCAAATGGTTTGGCGCTGGGCCTACGCTCTCTATGTACTGCCAGGGTTTGAATCAATCTACCAGCGGCACTGATAAAAATGCTGCGCTCATCAACCTGCATCTGGCGACAGGCCAGATTGGCAAACCAGGTGCGGGACCGTTTTCTTTGACTGGTCAGCCTAATGCCATGGGCGGGCGCGAAGTTGGGGGCATGGCTAATTTGCTCTCAGGCCATCGCGATTTAGCTAATCCCGAGCACCGCGCCGAGGTGGCGAAGTTGTGGGGGATAGAAAGCGTGCCCGAGCAGCCAGGCAAAACCGCAGTAGAAATGTTCAAGGCTATTGGCGAAGGCAACATTAAAGCAATCTGGATTGCTTGTACCAACCCAGCGCAATCGATGCCAGATTTAAGTAGTGTTTTAGCCGCGCTGGATAAAGCGGAGTTAGTCGTGCTGCAAGAAGCTTTCCAGGGCACAGAGACTACAGGCTATGCTGATGTGATATTGCCTGCAAGTAGCTGGGGCGAAAAAGAAGGCACGGTGACTAATTCCGAGCGTCGTATTACCCACCTCAACCCCGCAGTAACGCCGCCTGCTGACGCACGTCATGATTGGGAAATTGCTACAGATTTTGCACTCAGGCTAGGCCGCTTGCTCGACAATAATAATGATGCAGCCAAGCTATTCCCATATACCCACCCAGAACATATTTTTAACGAACACCGCGAAACCACGCGTGGTCGTGACCTTGATATTACGGGCATCAGCTATGGCTTGTTAGACCAATCTGGCCCACAACTATGGCCGTTTCCCGAAGGTGGTGATGCTGGTGTTAAACGCCTTTATGCCGATGGAATATTCCAGAAAGAAAACGGTAAAGCGCAGTTTGCCAACACTATCTATAAAGCCACTGCTGAGAAAACCGATGCGCGCCATCCTTTGCATTTGACCACTGGCAGGCTGCGCGACCAGTGGCATGGCATGAGCCGTACTGGCACAGTCGCACAACTTTTCAACCATGCGGAAGAACCCATAATCTCGATGAATCTGGGCGACATGAAACGTCGCTCGATTGAAGCTGGCAGCCTGGTAAAAGTCAGCAGTAAACGGGGTAGTTTGATATTGCGAGCGCAGCCATCAGATGAGATGATGCCCGCGCAAACCTTTATCCCCATGCACTGGGGCAGCCAGTTTATGAATGGCCTCGGCAGTAATGCGCTTATGCCTAGTGCCTTTGATAAAACATCGAAACAGCCAGAGCTAAAACATGCGGCCATCAAGATTGAAAAGGTGGAGCTACCGTGGCAAATGACGGTGATGCGCGTTTGCCATGATCTGCATCTGCTGCAAAATATCCGCACCATGCTCAAATACTTTGACTACGCCAGTTGTGGTCTCTATGGCCGTGGCGATGGCATGGTGATACTGCGCGCTAGCCACAATGCCACCCCAGATGACAGCATTATTCAGCAGCTGGATGAAATGCTGGGCATGACAGAAGGCATGCCCATGCTCAATTACAACGATGCAAAACGCGGAATTTCCAAACGTATTCTAGTGGAAAACAAGCAGGTGACAGGGGTGCGGCTGATTGGTGAAATCCTCGCCGCCGAATGGCTACGCGAAGTCATGACTCAAGGTGAGTTTACAGAGCAGTTACGCCGCTGGGCACTTGCGCCACTCAGTGCTCCACCAACTGGCAATGGGAGTCGAGGCAAGATTATCTGTAACTGTGTGGATGTTGCGGAAAATACAATTATCGACAATATTGCCCGCGGCGCTGATTTGATTACATTGAAAAACAAGCTCAAATGCGGCACAGAATGCGGCTCATGTGTGCCCGAATTAAATCGGCTGATTAAAATACACGCGCCAGCAGTATCAAAAGTTTAATGATTGAACAACTTGATTCCTGCCAATTTGGCTAAACAGGTTTCGCGGATAATCTTCACCAGGTCCTGCGCGTATGGCTGGGTGATGGTCTCTTGCTTGCCAACTGCGTAGAGCTTGGACCACAGGCCTTTTTTAGTGATGGCTTTTTCGATCACATACTCATGCTCCACATAACTTTGTATGCCCCAGCTCGGCAAGGCGGCGATGCCTCGGTGGCTGGCGACTAGCTGCATGATGGCCACAGTCAGTTCCGATGTGCGTCGTTTGAATACAATCTCCGCTGGCTTTAGCACATGGCGGATGACATCAATACGCTCTTCTGGCACTGGGTAAGTAATCAAGGTCTCATTGGCAAAATCTTCAGCCTGCATATAGGGCTTGGCGTGTAGCGCATGATCTGGCGCTAGCACCGCCATAATCTCAAACTCGAACAGAGGCGCGTGATGCAGGCTCTGCATGTTTTGTGGCAAACCGCCAATGACAAAATCTGCCTTGGCCTCATGTAATAAGCGCCATGGATCACTGTGAAAACCTGCCACTAGGTCAATCTCAATCTCGGGCCATGCTCGCCGAAAGCTATCCATCACTGGCGTCAGCCAATCAAAACAAGTATGGCATTCCAATACGATACGCAGCTCGCCAGACTGGCTAGCTTTGAGACGCTCAAGATCGCGCTCGGCCTGCGCCGTGGCTTCCAGTACCAGATCAGCCAGCTTAAGCAAACGTTCACCCGCTGGGGTGAAGCGCAGGCCATGCGCTGTGCGCTGGAACAGCTTGATCTGGTAATCATCCTCCACAGCCCTTATCTGGTGCGACAGTGCAGATTGTGTGAGATGCACGCGACTTGCGGCCGTGCCTAGCTTGCCAGTTTCAGCAATTGCCTTGAGAGATTTAAGTTGTCGTATATCGATCATGATATTAATTTAATTCAAGTAAAATGTAAAAAAACTCGCTTTATTAATTAAAGCATAGCATGCAAACTGCGCCATCTTAATTTTAGATGGACAGAATCATGGCAATTACACACATATTGGGTTACCCACGCATCGGCGAAAAACGGGAATTAAAATTCGCGCTGGAATCTTTCTGGAAAAATGAAAGCAGCGAACTGGTATTGCATCAAACAGGCTGCGAGTTGCGCAAAAGCAACTGGCAAAAACAACAAGATGCAGGGTTGGAATTTATCAGCGCAGGCGACTTTTCTTACTACGACCATGTGCTGGACCATAGCGTTTTATTTAGCGCCACCCCAACTCGTTTTGGATTTAAAGGTAAAGCGTTAACGCAGCAGGATTATTTTGCATTAGCCCGCGGCAATGCGGACCAGCCAGCGCAGGAAATGACCAAATGGTTTGATACTAACTACCACTATCTGGTGCCTGAACTAGGCCCAGAAACCGAATTCTTGATCAACGCCCATGAGTTTCTCTCTCAGATTGACGAAGCCATTGCTACAGGGGCAAAAGTCAAACCTAACCTATTGGGGCCAGTCTCTTTTCTCTACCTTGGAAAAAGCCGTGTAGAAGACTTTGACCGCCTTAGCCTGTTGCCAGCCTTGTGTGCAGAGTATGCCGTGTTGCTCAACGAACTTACTTATCGCGGCATTGAATGGGTGCAAATTGATGAGCCTGCGCTGGGGCTTGATTTAGACCAAGAATGGCTAGATGCGTACAAAGATGCCTATGCCCGCATTCGCAACAATCGCCCCAAGCTGTTGCTGACAACCTATTTTGAAAGCGTTGCGCGATACGCCCCTAATATTACCGCGCTGCCTGTGGATGGCATTCATATCGATCTGGTGCGTGCACCAGAACAACTTGGCATCTGGCTTGCAGTGCTGCCATCACACTGGGTGCTTTCAGCAGGTGTTATTGATGGGCGCAATATCTGGCGTAACGATCTGGAAAATACGCTAGAGAGATTAATTCCCGTTGAAAAAAAGATAGGAGATCGGCTCTGGATCGCACCTTCATGTTCCCTCGTTCATGTGCCTGTCTCCTTAGTTCATGAGCAAAATCTGGATGCTGAGATTAAGTCATGGCTGGCATTTGCTGATGAAAAGCTGCAGGAGCTGAGTGTGTTGCAGCAAGCGTTAACGCATGGAAAAGAGCATGTTAAAGATGCGCTTGCCGCATCAAGCAACGCAATTTTATCCAGACGACTTTCAAAGCGTGTACATGATGAGAACGTGAACGAACGACTCAGCCAGATTGATGCAATATCGCCTGAAAGAACCAGCAATTTTGCGCAACGTAGCATTCTGCAAAAACAACGCCTCAATCTGCCTTTGCTACCGACCACCACGATTGGCTCATTTCCGCAGACTACGGATATTCGTGCTTCACGCTCCGCATTCCGCCGTGGTGAAATCAGTGCCTCTGATTACCAAGCCATTATCCAGAAAAACATCCGCAATGCCATCGAGCAGCAATTGCAGCTGGATATTGATGTACTGGTGCATGGCGAGGCTGAGCGGAACGACATGGTAGAGTATTTCGGTGAGCAGCTTGCAGGCTACACATTCAGCCAAAATGGCTGGGTACAAAGCTATGGCTCGCGCTGTGTGAAACCGCCGATTATCTATGGCGATGTCTACCGCCCTGCTGCCATGACGGTTGAAGAAGCACGCTACGCACAATCTCTTACCACGCGCCCTGTGAAGGGCATGCTGACTGGGCCTGTGACTATGCTGCAATGGTCTTTTGTACGGGATGACCAGTCACGTGAGCAAACCGCATTGCAACTGGCTTTAGCTATTCGGGACGAAGTGGATGATCTGCAAAAAGCAGGTATTGCGATCATTCAGATTGATGAGCCAGCTTTGCGAGAAGGTTTGCCTTTGCAAGCTGCAAAGTGGGCAGATTACTTGGCCTGGGCTGTGCGCGCCTTCAAATTGTCGGCCAGTGTGGCTGAAGACAGCACTCAGATACATACGCATATGTGCTATGCCGAGTTCAACGATATCTTGCCTTCTATTGCCGATATGGATGCAGATGTAATTACGATTGAAACTTCGCGTTCAGCAATGGAACTACTCGATGGCTTTGGTGAGTTTGAATACCCGAATGAAATTGGCCCAGGCGTTTACGACATTCATTCACCTAGAGTACCTTCAGTTGAAGCCATGGAGAAACTCATGGAGCGCGCTTTACAGGTGATTCCTGCGGATCGACTCTGGGTAAACCCCGATTGCGGACTGAAAACGCGCGGCTGGCCTGAAACGATAGAGGCTCTCAAAAACATGGTGCAAACGGCCAAAAATCTGAGGGAGAAGCTCGCATAAATTTAGCATGGTCTGCTAGGCATATACGTCTACATTGTTCCCTAGGTTTGAGTCCGAGTTGGATTTTGGGGTGGTTGGATTCGACTCAACGTTATCAGCGGCAGGTTTGGTGCTGGATGAATTTTGAGGCTGACTCAACTGGGCAATTTGAGCTTCTAACGAGGCAATTCTGGCTTGAATGATCTGTGCCTGTGTAGTGGCGACCTTGGCATCTTGAGATTTTACGGCTGCCGCTAATTGTTTTTGTGCTTCAGCCAGTTGTTTTTGCAATTCTGCAATTTGAGACGCCGAGCCGCCACTGGAGGAGGAAGAGCTTGTATTGCTTACGGATGAAATCATGATATTTATCCTGCATTTAATCTTGTTTAATCTATATCGGCAATAGAAGCTCCTTTATTGAGTTCGGATAACTCATCTAATAAAAATATAAAAGATATATATGGTTTAAATATATATTATTCAACTAATTACTGATTAATTTCATACATTTTGTGCTCAGAGTCTTTACCTAGTTTTACATTGGGTAAGTTAAATTTGATCCAAGTGATTACTTTTAAGCCTGAATTTAAAGTGAATGCCAAACTAATAATGCCGAGCATAAGAATTTAATTGCAATCTCTTTTGGGGAGCGATAGCAATGGGAATGACAACTTTAGTTGGTGCTATGCTAGGAGTTGTTGCTTGATAAAACCAATTACTTTTCTAAGGAGTTACGTATGGCAACTGGACAATACGATCATTGTATCGACTTATGTAACAAATCCGCTCAAGCCTGTGATGCCTGCGTCGTAGCATGTCTGGGCGAAGAAAATGCGGCTTATCTGCGTGATGCCATTCTTGCAGCCACTGACTGTGCGGCGTTTTGTCGGCTAGCAGCTGGATTTATGGCACGGGATAGCCAGATGCTTCAATTGATCTGTGAGGATTGTGCTGAAATTTGCATGGCATGCGCAGAGGAATGTGGCCAGCACCCTGCAGAACATTGCCAAGTGTGTGCAACAGCTTGTCGGAAGTGTGCAGAAGAGTGCTTGAAAGTGGGTACAGCAAACCTCAGTTGATGAGCGCGTTTGATTTTGCTTAATTGCCTGCTATAGGTCGGTGCAGGCTGCAAAAAAGGCTTTAATAAACTGGATATATAACAGGAGGTTAATATGAGCAGTTGTAACCATATCAATCAAATTGTGACGCGAACGCCCAATTCGGAGGGCTGCGAAGAGTGCACCAAGATAGGCGATACTTGGGTACATTTAAGAACTTGCCTGATCTGCGGGCATGTTGGGTGCTGTGACTCATCCAAAAATAAACATGCAACACGCCACTTCTTGCAAACCCAGCATCCCATCATGGCATCAAAGGAGTCTGGAGAGACTTGGGGATGGTGTTATGTCGACCAGAAATTATTTGATCCAATCTAGTTTGATCACTGGATTTTTTCTATCGAAACAAATTCCATCAACAGCTAGTAAACACACTAATCGTTAGCCGCTAGATGCACTGGCTGCCTCATGACGCTGACATCATCCATGCCAGAGTTGTTACCTTTCACCGTCACAATGTATTGAATGTTCTGTTTTTCGCAATTGTGTACATTCCAACGCTCAACCACCTTGCCTGAAACCAGGCGGCCATCCACCAGTTTGGCATCATAGGAGCGGGAGATTAAAGAAGTCTGAATGTTGGAGAGATCAATGCTGCACTGATTGACCGTATCTTCGCCCATTTGCATCATGACTTCTTCCGCATAGCCCCCGCGGATGTAAGATGCATTTTTCTGAATAAGTTGCTGTTGGGAGCATGCTGACAATAGGCTCGCAAGCAGTAACAGGCCCGTAGGTAATAGTGGAACAATTCTGTTTTTCATTTCTAAGCTTTTCCGCAATGGGTGATTCGTGAATAGTCCGTTATGCTGAACTATTGGGTTTCATAGAATTCACGCATCGTTCTCCCATGATTGAATAACGCAGGAACCCAGACACAGGTTTACTTCAGCAATGGATATATTACTGAACGCGATATGCGGAAGAAGGCTTAAAAACGGGCAAGACCCACCTAAATCAAGACTCAGCTAAATATAAATGAGTTGGTTTAGGTGGGCCAAAGTGCCTGCTAACGGCCGCGAGCAGACATCAAATGTGATGGCTTTGAGCTATGAACTTTCAGTAGCTGTTTCAGTTTTTGGTTTTCTTCCAGGGCTAGGCTGTGGGATAGAGCCAGATACTCTGCTGCTAATCCCCTCAATTTTCACTCCCTCTACGAATCTCGTCACGTTGCAGCTAATGACTGCACCGCTTAATGAAAGGTCTCGAAGCTTGGACTTAACTGCAGCTAGAGAAAGTCCAGTTGCGGCAGCAATATCAATGTCCATCTTTTCGCCATTCTTGTTCAGGTATTCCAAGATTGTTTTCATGCAAGACTCCGTTATTTAATCAATAGACCTCTGTGTTGAAGTCTTAGGATTTATTAAATAGTGCTACTACTATATGAGGTTAGATATGATTTTAACAAGAAGCCTCTTAATAAATTAGCGCCATCACCTGTTTATCTCTTGCAAATCGAAGGTCGATACTCCTTAATATGACTTTATGAAGGTCAGCAATTTGCGCTTGCGAATGAACTAGCGCTGAGTTTGTAGTCCAATCTATCATGACAAATACAAAAAATAGCCTGGCTCCCCGTTTCTCGGTTCTCGATCTTTCACCAATTGCAGACGGTAGCTCCGCTGCACAGTCATTCAAGAATACCTTAGATCTTGCGCAGCATGCTGAACGTTGGGGCTATCATCGTTTCTGGCTTGCTGAGCATCATGGCATGCCAGGCATTGCCAGCGCTGCCACATCCATCTTGGTCGGACATGTAGCCGCAGGTACTGCGACAATCCGAGTGGGTGCTGGTGGAATCATGTTGCCTAACCACTCTCCGCTGGTGATTGCAGAACAATTTGGCACCCTTGAATCTTTGTTTCCTGGGCGCATTGATCTGGGGCTTGGCCGTGCGCCAGGCTCAGACCAGATCACCGCACAGGCCTTACGACGTAACTTGGCATCGGATGCAGATGCATTCCCTCACGATGTGATGGAGTTGCTGGACTACTTCTCACCTAATCCAAAGGGGCACGTTAAAGCTGTGCCTGGCACAGGCCTGAATGTTCCAATCTGGATACTTGGCTCTAGCCTTTACGGGGCTCAGCTGGCGGCGGCGATGGGTCTGCCTTATGCCTTCGCCTCACATTTTGCCCCAGCTCAGATGATGCAAGCAATCGAGGTCTATCGTGAGACATTCCGCCCATCACAATATTTAGCAAAGCCACATGTCATGCTGGGTTTCAATGTATTCGCTGCTGATACTGATGAAGAAGCAGAATTTCTGGCCTCATCAATGCAGCAGGCATTTATCAACCTACGCACTGGGCGCCCTTCAAAGCTACCACCACCCATATCAAATTTCTGGAACCAGATTGGTGGTGCGGAGCGTGCATTACTGAACCAGGTGCTGTCTTGCTCTGCTATAGGCGCTAAAGAAAAAGTATTGGATGAGATCACAGCATTTATTCACAAGACCCAAGCTGATGAATTGATGATTACATCGCAGATATTCGATCATCTAGCACGCTTGCATTCTTACGAGCTTACGGCGGAAGTCGCTACAGAAATGAGCGTGCAGGGCGGTTCTATTACAGTTTAATCGCACTTGTAATGACATGAGTCCTATACAATTTGAATAATGTTAGCTTGCTGAACAACTTAAAAATTCAGCATAATGACTAACGTTATGAACTCGATTAGATAGGGGCAAGGTCTCCATCCCGAGAGTATAAAGAAAGAGATTTTGATGCACTTGTTCCACCTTTCACGAACCCGTTATGCCTTTGCCATGTTGATATTTGGCATGTGCTTGCAAAGTGGTTACGCCTTATCCAGCACAAACTCGCCGCCAGACTTTGGCAGCAATGTGGTTATTCTTGATCCATCCATGTCGGCTTCTACCGTGCAAAGCAAGGTGGACAGAATATTCAGCCAGCAACAGAGTAATCAATTTGGTAGCAACCGTTACGCCATTCTGTTTAAGCCAGGCACTTACAATAACACCATCAATGTAGGGTTTTACACTCAACTCCTGGGGCTCGGCCAGACACCAGATGCGGTAACTATCAATGGTGGTGTGCAGGTAGATGCAGCATGGTTTGACCGAGATGCCACGCAGAATTTCTGGCGCGGGGCAGAGAATCTGGCAGTGATTCCTTCTAACGGTACCATGAAGTGGGCAGTGGCCCAAGCTTCGCCATTACGTCGCCTGCACGTCCGTGGCAGTATGGTGCTGGATGACAACGGCTGGTCTAGCGGTGGCTTTATATCAGATAGCCTGATTGATAGCGAAATTAACTCTGGTATGCAGCAACAGTGGTTGTCGCGTAATTCCCGCTGGGGTGGCTGGAAAGGCTCTAACTGGAATATTGTGTTTGTGGGTGATGATAACGCACCCTCTGGATTCAACTGGCCCAATCAATCTTATACGGTGATTGAACATACGCCAGTAGCGCGTGAGAAACCATTCCTCACCATTGATAAAAAAGGCAAATACAGTGTGTTTGTACCTAAGCTCACCAATGGTAGCCAAGGTATCACTTGGGGCAATGGAGCAGCGGCAGGGCAATCAATCCCAATCAGCAAGTTCTATATTGCTAAAGCGGGTTTGGATACGGCTACTACAATCAACCGAGCCTTGGCTAAGGGTAAGCACCTACTGTTGACCCCGGGGGTCTATAAGCTCAATGATACGCTGCGAGTGACCACCGCCAATACCATCGTACTGGGATTGGGTATCGCAACCCTGCAACCTATCAGCGGGCTATCAGCCATGGAAGTGGGCGATGTCGATGGGGTGAAACTGGCAGGTATTCTATTTGATGCTGGTGTGATCAATTCTTCAGTCCTGCTCCAAGTCGGGCCGACTGGTAGTAATGTTAGCCATTCTAAAAATCCTACATCATTGCACGATGTATTTTTTCGCGTGGGCGGAGCGGGAGTGGGGAATGCTACCGTCAGTCTGCGGATCAACAGTAACAACGTGATCGGGGATGACCTCTGGTTGTGGCGGGCGGACCATGGTGATGGTATAGGCTGGAGCACTAACACGACCACGAATGGGCTTGAAGTGAACGGCGACAATGTCACTATTTATGGGTTGGCCGTAGAGCACTATCACCAGTATCAGACTGTGTGGAATGGCAATGCCGGCGCCGTGTATTTCTATCAAAGCGAGGCACCCTATGACGTACCCGACCAAGCCAGTTGGATGAACGGTAGCGTCAATGGCTACGCTTCTTACAAGGTTGCAGATAAGGTTACCAGCCACCAAGCTTGGGGCGTGGGAGTTTACTGCTTTTTTGACACCAACCCTGACGTGAAATTACATAGTGCGATTGAAGTACCAAACGACAATATTGGGCTGAATGGCGTTATGTTCCACGATGTGACTACCGTTTCGCTTGGAGGCACAGGTGAAATCACCCATGTGATTGGCGGCTTGGGTGAGGCCGCCAACCCAAGCTATCAAGTCATACGTCTCGCGAAGTAAAATTCTGTGGCGCGCCCGACAGGAGTCGAACCTGTGACCTTTGGCTTCGGAAACCAACACTCTATCCAACTGAGCTACGGGCGCGTGTGTGGTATGGAAGCAGGATTATAGCAAATGGGTACTAGCTTGTCCTTTTAAGCCGCGCCGCTTATCAGTATAATCAACATCTTTACCTACGCTTTTAGGATTTAACGGTCATGAGCGATTCAGATCACGATTTCCCCAAAACCACAGCTAAGCAAGTCATTCTTGCTACATTAGGTGGATTAATCCCGCCTCTGCTGGTTATTTTTCTGGTTGTTAAATTATTGATGGGGATTCAGGCATCGCATATTCCTGATGCTGATCCGGCTATAGACAGCGCTTTGGTTGCAGAGCGCATTAAGCCTGTAGCCACGATTGATTTAGCAGTAGTAGAGTCTGGCCCACACGTTGATAAAACAGGCGAAGCTGTTGTTGGCGCAGTCTGTTCTGCCTGCCATGCTGTTGGTGCTTTGGGCTCACCCAAGATTGGGGATGCTGCTGCGTGGGGTCCACGTATCAAGCAAGGTTACGAAACGCTGATTTCACATGCGATTAACGGTATTCGCCAAATGCCTGCACGTGGTGGAAATCCAGATCTAACCGATAATGAAATTGCTAACGCAGTGGCTTATATGGCTAATAAAGGTGGCGCAAGCTTTAAAGCACCTGAAGCCGGTGGGTCAGTTGGCGGTGCTTCTGCTCCAACTGCCGCCGCAGCTCCAGCGCCTGTGGCTGAAGCCCCTGCAGCTCAAGCAAAACCTGCTACTCCAGCAGCAGAATCAAAAAAGGTTGCAGCAGCACCTGCCGCGAAAACTGAAGCAAAAGTCGAAGCTGCAGAAAAACCAGCAGCCCCTGAAGTGGTTGCTGTTAAAGAAGCTGCACCTGCAGGCAAAAGCGGGGAGCAGGTATATAACAGTGTGTGTACCATGTGCCACTCTGTTGGTTTGATGGGCGCGCCCAAATTTGGTGATAAAGATGCCTGGGCTCCACGCATTGCACAGGGCTACGACACCTTGGTGCAGCATGCCACTAAAGGCATCCGAATGATGCCAGCCAAAGGCGGTAACCCTGGATTAAGTGATGCAGAAGTCGCTGGTGCCGTGGCTTATATGGCCAATAACGGTGGTGCAAATTTCAAGTAACAATGCATTTAAAGCACGATTTTCTGATCGGGCGTAACTAATGGCAACCTACGCAATTGGCGATATTCAAGGTTGCCATTTTTCTTTTCAGCATCTGCTGTCTGAAATTCAATTCAATGCAAGCAGGGATCGCCTCTGGCTAGTGGGAGATATTGTGAATCGCGGTGCAGGTTCGCTTGAAGTCTTGCGCTGGGTTTACCAGCATCGTGCTGTGATCAATCTGGTGCTGGGCAATCATGATTTGCATGCGATTACCGTTGCAGAAGGTTTTGTCAGGGCACATCGAGGCGATACGCTACAAGCCATACTGGATGCGCCTGACAGAGATGCCTTGCTGGACTGGTTGCGTTGCCAACCCTTGATCCATGATGGTGGCGAGTATGTGATGGTACATGCTGGTCTGCTACCACAGTGGACCATCCAGTCTGCAACCAGCCTTGCTGCTGAAGTATCGCAGGCCTTATGCAGTGAGAATTATCGTGATTTTCTTGCCCAGATGTATGGTAACCAGCCAGCTGCTTGGCATGATGAGCTTGAGGGGATTGATCGGTTGCGCGTCATCACCAACGCATTCACGCGCTTAAGGATATGCACAGATGCTGGCGAGATGGATTTCAAGTTCAAAGGCGAGTTATTTGATATTCCAAAAGGCTACCAACCTTGGTTTGATATTGCAGAACGCCAATCTAAAGATGCAACAATCATCTTTGGTCATTGGTCGGCATTGGGTTTACAACAGCGAGACAAGCTTTTTGCGCTGGATACAGGGTGCTTGTGGGGTGGGCAACTTACGGCGCTGAGGCTTGAAGATAGGTCTATCTTCCAAGTGCCTTGCAGCTTGGAGGATGCTCCGCAGCCTATTACACCAGACTAAGCTGCCAAATTAAGTTTTTGCGCGATTTCCTGCCTTGTCAGGCTGGCTAAATCTCTGCGGTCATGTTCTTGCGGGTTCATCGGCGCTAGAAAATCCATCACGATCACTGGCGCGCGTTGCGCGATGATCATTTTCATTGATTCAAAAAAACTGATATCCCCCCAGTACGCCATTTCAGTATTTGGTTTGCCGTCAGGCAAAGGATAGCTAATGGCAAACGGCCATACTTGCGAATTTGCATTGATCGCTGCTTGAATCAGGCTGCTTTTGAATGGTTTGATTTCAGTACCATCTGTGGTCGTGCCTTCAGGAAAATAACATAGGCAATCATTGGATTTAAGGCTTTCCGTTGCGACCTTGACCATGCGCCCAGCATCTTGCTTGCGTTCACGTTCAGTGAATAAAGTATTCACCTTCATTGCAAACCAGCCGATTAAGGGCCAGTGCCTGATCTCTGATTTTGCAACGAAACGCACAGTGCGCACGCTATTCAACGCGTGAATATCCACCCATGAAATATGGTTGGCGATAAACATCACATTGGTCACGTCATTGGCAGGGACTTTGCCCATGAGAACAATTTCTATGTTGAGCACACCCAATAACTTGCGTGACCAACGGCTGATGATCAGCTCTCGGTTTCTTGCGCTGACTCTAGGCAATACAGTACTCGCCACCACCACCCCGTATAAGGTATGGATGATGAGGCGAATACTGCGGTAGATGCGCGTTACGGTTGAAGAGTGTTGCGGCAAAATGTTGGGGGCGAAACTACCTAAAGTGATTGAAGACATGTCAGCAAAGTTACTTGAAAAAATGTGCAGCGTAACGTCTGTTAATTCTTGATAAAGGTAGCATAACTAGCATGTCTGCGGTATTAAAATCAGGGTCCCATGCTGGCTCGCCGCATATATAAGCACCTAGGCGCAAATAGCCTTTAATCAAAGCTGGCGTTTGAACTTCAATATCTTTTTTCAGTGATTCCATCGGCAATGGGCAGCGCGGAAATACACGATACTCAGGCGGCGAGAGATAATCGCTTTGCAGTTTATGATACAAGCTTGCTGCTACGTGGCCGCCATCAGCCATACCAACGCTGCCGCAACCAATCATGAATTCGTAACGATTGGCTTGCATGTATTTAGCTAAACCAGCCCATAACATGGTGATGGTGGCGCCACTTCTGAAATCTGGGTGCACGCAAGCACGACCTACTTCAACCATGCGATCTGAAAGGTGACTCAGGCGGCTCAGGTCAAATTCGCCAGCTGAATAGTAACCACCAGCTTCGCTGACCATCATTGGGCTGAGGATGCGGTAAGTGCCTACTACCTTGCCAGTGTTGTTATCGCGCACTAGCAAATGTTCGCAGAAGTCATCAAAGCCATCACGGTCTAAGCCATCTTTGCTGACCAGGTTGGCACCCATTTCTTCTGCAAAGATTTTGTAACGCAGGCGCTGTGCTTCTTCGATGTCCGAAGCATTACGTGCAAAGCTGACGGTTAAATTCTGAGGTTCTTGCTGTAAGACTCGTCCAGAATGCTTTTCGAGCATTTGTCATCCCTTAATTGGTTTTAAACAATTAGGAATTTACGAATTTTAGATGACGGAATAGTGACTAAATATTTAAGGTTCTGTGAATTAAGATTGTGTAAACCAAGTGACATTAAAAAATTAACGCTGTATGAGTCGTTACTCATACAGCGCTTTTTGTGAAACCTAAACTTTGTTAAATACTCACTTGGTTTAGTGGCTAACGCGAGTGGTGCTCCCGCTTTCAACGAGGCGTACTCTGTCGCCTGGATGAAACTCTTCATCGGCCTCTTGCACGATTGCAACCAATGCGCCGCTATCTAGTTTAACCGTGATCTCAAGACCATTTTTGCGGGTGACACCTTCTTCAAGCGCGCTACCAGCCAAGCCGCCAGCGATTGCACCAACCACTGCAGCAATGGCTGAACCCTTGCCGCCGCCGATAGTGCTGCCAGCTACACCGCCAACAATGGCACCACCTGCTGTACCCACAGGGGATTTTGTACCTTCAAGCTTCACTTGACGCACACTTTCAACTACACCCATTTTAATCGTCTGTACTTTTCGCGCTTCATCGCGGCTATATACATTGCCTGAATTTGAGCTGGCACAAGCTGCCAGCACAGTTGAAATCATTAAAATGGCTAATATTTTTACGCTACGCATATTGCACTCCTTCGTTAATAAATCTGCTTACCCTTAATTCAGTTGAATACTGCTACCAAAGGCATCTTGGTATAAATCCGCAATCACAGGCTTGCTCGGCTTATGGTTCTGTCCGCCGCGGCTAGCGATTTTGATTGCGCCCATCACGGCAGCCAATTGGCCTGCGGCTTTCCAATCCCAACCTTGGTTGATGCCATACAACAAGCCTGCGCGGTAGGCATCACCACAGCCAGTGGGGTCTAATATCTCAGTAGCTTTAACGCAGGGTATTTCTATACGTTGACCATCGGCAATAATCACAGAGCCATCAGCGCCTTTAGTCACGATGAGGGCTTTTACTTTTAGCGCGATGTCTTCCAGTGATAGACCCGTTTTCTCTTGTAAAAGTTGCCCCTCGTAATCGTTGACGGCCACGTAATCGGCCATCTCAATAAAGTGCAGCAGCTCTTCGCCGTTGAACATCGGTAAGCCTTGGCCTGGGTCAAACAAATAGGGAATGCCTGCTTCATGGCATTCACGAGCATGCTGGAACATGCCATCACGACCATCTGGGGCGATAATCGCAACGCTGACATCTTTGGTATGGTTTACGCTATTTTCATGCGAGTGATTCATGGCACCTGGGTGAAACGCAGTAATTTGGTTATCGCTCATATCGGTGGTGATGAACGCCTGTGCAGTAAAGCTATTGCTAATGGGTTTAATGTGAGTCTGCTCGATTTCATTGCTATCCAGCCAAGTGCGGTAACTGGCAAAATCAACACCGACTGTGGCCATAATCAAGGGGCTGCCGCCTAATAATTGCAGGTTATAGGCAATATTGCCTGCCGTACCGCCAAATTCCCTGCGCATTTCTGGTACCAGGAATGCGACATTCAGCATGTGGATTTTGTCGGGCAGGATGTGGTTTTTGAAGTGGTCAGGGAACACCATAATGGTGTCATAAGCCAGCGAGCCGCAGATCAGGGTATGCATGAGGAATTTCTTAAAGGGGTAAAACGCTTATTATCCTAAGCCTCTGCCAGAGCGGCAAGCTAAAGTTGGAAAAAGCTTAGATGACTGCCAGCTTAAGCTTTTAGGCTTATATCAATCAATTGTTTGGCGGCTTTTTTGGCGTATTTGATCGCGCCAGAGCCACGTTTCATTTGCTCTGCCTGCATCGCGCCTTCAATCAGAAGTGATAATTGCAGCGAGAGACCTTCAGCATCTTTAACGCCAGCTTCAGCGGCTAGATCGGAAAGATACTGCTTGAATTGGCGTGACTGCTCGGCAGACAGGCGGTGGATCGGGTTTTCTTCATTGGGGAATTCAGCAGATGCCTTAATAAAGGCCATGCCACGAAAATCAGGTGCAGTCATCCATTCTTCGATCAGGTCGAACAGTTTTTGCAGCTTTTCATGCGGCTTTTTGGAAGATGCATCAACTTTTTCGCTAAGCCAGCTTTGAAAGTCATGATGGCCTTTTTGTAATACTTCCAGAATCAACTCTTCTTTGCTGTGGAAGTATTTGTACAGTGTCATTTTTGTTGTACCAGCCACGGCCACGATCATATCCACGCCCGTAGAGTTGATGCCGCGGGTTTGAAAAAGCTCCGTAGCAACATGCAAGATTTTAGCTCTTAGTGCGGACATCGCTCGATTTCCCCAAACTTCATCAACAGATTTACCAATTGTATATCAATCAATCGTTAATATACAACAGAGTATATGGCGATTAGCCAACCAGTCTGCATTCGGCTTGTTTGGTGGGCTTGATTGCGTAGTTTGAAATTTTAAGAATATACATGACTGTATTTTCTTAATTTAATGACTGTGTGATATTTAAAGCTGATGGGAAAGCTTGTTTTTCCTAGCCCCTGGAGTTTTTCATGAGCATAGGCGTGTAGTCGCAATCCACTTTACCCATCAGTTCGCGTGCTGTTTTCTGGTCACTGGCTTTATTCGACACTTGCCCAGCAACCACATTTTGCAAGTAAACGCCTTGCTGCGCTGTTGGCAGTTGCAGCACTTCAATGTAACGGCAGCGGCCATCTCGCATTTTTTCTATCGCTGAATACATTTCTGCGGTATCGCCTGGGCTAGCCATGTTTGTGTCGATCTTTGCGCTTTGTGCCGAGTCTGCTTGAGCTTCTGTTATGGCGACTATCTGGTTTGCCGCATTAGCGTGTTTTGCTTGGTAGCCAAGTAAAACGGCTGCGCCAAGCAGTACAAAAAAACTGGCGGCTAAACCATATTGAAATGGCTTAATGTTCAAATAATGTTGAGTGGTTTGTAGCCAGCTAGGCTTACGCTGAACTTGTATTAAGGCGTCTGCTACTTGTTTTGCATGGCCTAAGGCATTGCTGGCTGGGTTGGCTTGCTGCTGAACCAGCGCATTGTTCGCCATGTGGTAAATCTGTTGTGCGAACAACTCTGGCGCTTGCAAGCCTGCTTTTTTGGCCTGTTGGTTCAGGTAGGCCAATAACTCAGTGCGTGCTGATAATGCATGTTCTGCTTCTGTATTCCCAACGAAATCCACTTGCGATTGCATTTCTGAAAGCACTTCAAAGACTGCAAGCAAGCTCTGCTCAGGCTTGTTTTCAGTAGCCTTTAGCTCATTCAAAAACCAGCTTGTATCAATCATGGACATTTGATGCTAAATATCCGCCTAAAAAGGCTGAACCACAACCAATATCACAATGGCGATCAATGCGATGACTGGAATCTCATTAAACCAGCGGTAATACACATGGCTATGCTTGTTGCGATCTTGTTTGAAATCCAGCAATAGTTTGCCGCAATAAATGTGGTAAATCACCAGTAGAGCTACTAGCGTCACTTTGGCATGTATCCATGCGCCGCTTGCCCCGTAGCCTAGCCAAAGCCACATGCCGAAGAATATCGTCAGCACCGCTCCTGGCGTCATGATGCCGTAAAACAGTTTGCGCTCCATGATTTTGAAGCGGGCTATGCTCGCAGCGTCGTCAGACATGCTGTGGTAAACAAACAGGCGTGGCAAATAAAACAGGCCAGCGAACCACGTCACCATAAAAATAATGTGCCAAGCTTTTATCCAGAGCATTGTTTTCCCTTAACTGCCTTTTGCTGAGTTTGCCAATTGTGCATCCAGTAATTGATGCAAAGCGGTGAAGTTAATCTCACCTACGATTTTACTAATGACACGCCCTTGTTGATCCAGAATGAAGCTGGTGGGTGTGACGCGAACATCTTGAAATTTGCTGGAAAGCGCGCCGCTATCGTCATGCGTGATGATGAAGGGCAAATTATTCTTCTTACTGTAATTTTTGACTTGATCGATTGGGTCATACGGCATGGAGACTGCCAATACCTCGAACCCTTGTGCCTGATATTTTTCATGGGTTTTGATCAATTCCGGCATTTCTGAAATACAGCCAGGGCAGTCTGTCGCCCAGAAGTTGACGAGTACGATTTTGCCATCCAAGGCAGCAGTACTCATCTTTATACCATCAATCGTAGTAAAGCTGATGTCAGGCATTTTAGCTTTTTGCGTGAGAGAAAAAGCCAATGCCCCAATCAATATGATGATCGCAACGGGCACGATAAATTTTTTCAAGCGACTGTTAAATGTTGTAGCAGTTGAATTCATGTGAGGCTGGGCTCTAAAAAAGGCAGAAATCTAAAATGGGCTGAAAATCGGCTCAAGCAAATGAATCAGACAAGTAAATATTGTGGTGCTTTTCAGGGGCTTTGTCATGCAAATAATGCGCTTTCATTATAGAACTTAAGCTTCTGGAATTAACTCTTAACTGGCACACAAAGACACGCAAAATAAATTGTGATAAAAGATTACAAATCTTCATATCAATAGCCACATCTGCAAAGGCGTTTTTAGTGCCTCATCAACATGATAGAATTACACCTTTAGCCCCGCAGTCTATTCATGATCGCTCAGCCAATGACTCTTGAAACCGCAACACCTCGCTTACGCGAAATTCCTTACAACTACACTTCGTTCTCAGACCGTGAAATCGTCATAAGATTCCTTGGCGAAGAAGTCTGGTATGTATTGAATGAGTTGCGTGGTGAGCGCAAAACAGGCCGTTCTGCTCGCATGCTGTTTGAAGTGCTAGGCGACCTGTGGGTGGTGAGCCGTAATCCTTACTTGCAGGATGATTTGCTGCAGAACAAAAAGCGCCGCAAAGCATTGATTGATGCGCTTTACCATCGCATCAAAGCGATTGAAGAGCGTAGCAGCGGCAATCCCAAAGTGTTGAAAATGGTGATTGCTGCGCGTCAGGCGGTTAATGAATTTGAAAACGACTTCCGCCTTACCGAAAACCTGCGCAAAAAAGCGCTGGCAAAGCTCGGCAAATATACCCGTAAAGACAATATCCAGTTTGATGGTCTAGCGCGTGTTTCGCACGTGACCGACGCTACCGACTGGCGCGTTGAATACCCATTTGTGGTGATCAACCCAGATACCGA
>DATHWP010000092.1:0-3746 GCA_035460505.1 Methyloradius sp.
GCTCCAGCCAGTCATGGCACGCGCAAACTCGGTGACATCGGTTTGCGTATAACCGCTTCGAACGCCCAACGTATGCAGCTCCATGATTTCGCGTGCGAGGTTTTCATTCAGCCCGCGCTTTTTATCTGGGTCACGCTCTGCTAAACGTTCTGCGGCTTTGCTATTGGGGCCTATCGATCTTGCCTGGTCAAGATACAAAAGCATGGCGGGGTGTGTTTCTACCGCCATCAGCATATCGGTGAAATTACCCAGTACATTCGGCCTGATCGCCTCTAGCTCAAATGCGCCTGCGAATTCCGCCACGGCTGGCTTTTCGATAGAGATGGCAAAATGATTCGCCCAGAAATGCACCAGTCTCTCTATAAATGGTGCTGGTGTTGTAAGCGCAGATTCTGCACGATAGGTAACTGCGGATTGGTAATCGCCCTTTACTTCACGTCTGAGCATCAGTTGTGCGGCCTTTTTATCATCTTCATTGGCGTTACGCATTTGCTGTTGTTTGTCTGCAAAATCAGCGACCAAGTCAGCCGTTTTAGCTTGATTGGCCCATGCGCTCGGCGCAGCTTCGTATTGATTGAATTGTGCAACCAGCCATTTTTTAGGCTCGGCTGGGGCTGCCTCATCTGGCCTAGCCCCGAGGCCAAAACGGTTAACGGCAATCGCAGCGGGTGTCATGTTGTTGGTCATGGCGTTGTGGCTGCATCTGCTTGCTGATTACGCAATAATGCTTGGCGTAACGGGCCTTGTTTGGCTAAGCCATCCGCGAACGTTGCACGCTCTTCTGGGGACAATACTTCTACAAAATCAAGCAGGCTTTGCTCAATACGAATGCGCAGTGCCATGTCGGCTTCGTGGGTTTTGTTTAATGCCGCTGTCACTGCTTCTCGATCAAACGTTGGTGCGGCAAGTAATGACCGAACTTCACTGCGGGCATCCTGCCCAGACTTTATCAATGGTCTGGCATCTCGCCTTGCTTCGCGTAACACTTTGCGATACATGTGCTGACGCTCGGCTGGTAGATCATCTGCAGCAAAACGCAGCCCACGCGCTGTCTGGTTACCAAACACTGCATGATCTGATAAAAACAGGCGGTACGCACCAGCCGCAATGCCACTAATCAAAAACAGATTAAGAATCAGCGAGGCTGTTAATAACCACTTAATTTTGCGTGGTTTCACGTTCATATTTGGGCTATCTACCATGCTTATCTCCAGTCCGTTCCAAAATCAATCACGTCGGCTGTTCCATTCGAGCCATCGCCAATCTCAGGCGTGCTCATAGTGGATGTCAGCAGCGATATACAAAAAATACCGGCCAGCGCACCTGCCAAGCCTGCGCTGGCAAAGCCGATGCTTGGCCATAATCTGGTGTTCCACCACCAAGATGATGATTGCTTTGTGGATTCGCTGACATGCTTCTGGGGCAGGGCGTTATTGATAATCAAATCTGCTAATGCTCGCTCAGTGCTTACCACGTAGGCATTAAGTGCATCATCTAGAAGATTCGCTTGTTTTATCGCTATTTTTGCTTCTTCTGAACCTTGGTTAATCAGTGCTATTGCGCTGTGCTGGTGCTCGTCTGGCCAACGCTTGAGGTCGCTACCATAGGCTTCAGCAAGTGATTTAAATTGTTCAGGTGTCATGACTATTCCTTTTCAACAACATTTTGTTCAATAACTACTCTGCTAAAAGCAGCGATCGCATATTGCGTCTGGCTCGTGATAGCAGGCTCTCTAATGCATCTACGCTAATCTCCATGAGGCTAGCGGCTTCAATATTGGATAGCTCTTGGTAATATTGCAGCACCAAGGC
This sequence comes from Methyloradius sp., assembly GCA_035460505.1. Taxonomy (GTDB): domain Bacteria; phylum Pseudomonadota; class Gammaproteobacteria; order Burkholderiales; family Methylophilaceae; genus Methyloradius. The sequence continues at coordinate 1,812 of DATHWP010000092.1, forward strand.
TTCGCGCTGCCTGACGGGTAATTTGGCGAGTGCGTACGCAACTTGGTCGCGTTGTTGCATTGCCATCATGGTTTCGTCAGGTTTCAGTGCTGTATCAACCTGGTCTGCACTTTCTTCATCCAGTTCTTTAAATTCAGCTTGTGGCTTGCTGCGCAGTTTGTCGTAGCAGAGGTTGAGCGCTACGCGATGCACCCAGGTATCAAATTTGGCAGCGCCTGGTTGCCAGCTTGGTGCATGTTTCCAGATGCGGATGAATGTTTCCTGGGCTACATCCTCAGCTTCTCCACGATCATTGAGCATGCGCATTGCCAAAGCCAGCAGCCTTGGCAGCTTGCGCGCAACCATTTCCTTGATGGCCGACGCATCATCTTTTGCTACCCGCATCAGCAAATCTGCATCAGGATCAAATTCAGTCAAGCCAACTCCCATTACGTGATTACCCAGGTGTTTCCATATAACTATGTTTGGCGACTTTGGTTGTCTTGTTTGCTTAAATGCATCGACATTTAACTTTCTTTATCATTGAACGGAGTATTCCAGCTTTTCCGTCGCATGCGCGCAATAAAAACTGGAATGATTGTTGCAAGGTTTAAATGAAACCTCGCTATTGAATTCACTTCTAAGCTAAAAATTTATAGGCTAATATGTTTTAACCTTCTCACGCACCTCAAAATGCTCTAATTACCCCAATTTAAACGCATACAATTAGGAATTACACATTGAATTTGCTTTGCCCGGAACAAGCGATATGACCCAAAACACACTAAACGCTACTCGTGAAAATGAAGCCCGCGATGCCTACTTCAAACTCTTGGAACACAAGGGCGCTGATAATGAAACGCTCATGGAGCGTAATAAATTCCTGCAGAAACTGATACACGAACTGGTGGGTAAACCTGCCGACGGGCTGGTGTACCGCGAGGTCGTTGAAACGGTGATAGAGGGTACGGAAAAGTCTGAATGGTCATTCAAACTCTCTGTAGCCCGCGAATACTATCCATTCTGGATCAAAGACATCAAAGTCATCGCTGCCATGAATGCGGGGCAGGGCTTTGAAGTTGAGCCTATCAAGTGGCAGCCAGTGGATTACACCCTCAAAGTGCTATGGAATATGCTGGATAAAGAAAAATTCAGCACAGTAGAAATATGGGCAATGAAAGCTTACACGCTGGCATTGAAGCAAGAGGGCGCAGAACAATCCATCATTGATACGCGCATCAAGCTAGCCAAGCTTTTACTGGTGCGCCTGCGCACTGCGCCAGAGAGCAATCCTAAATTTTACAGAATCGGGGTCGGTGCAACTTGCCCATTGTTTGAGTTGCGGGATACGCGTCGCCTGTTTCTCGCAGTAGTGCGTGAGTTTTATTACTTCTGGATCGGCGATCCAGAGGCCGCGAAATATATCAATAACGAGCATCCGCCTAATTATTTTTAAACCCCAACCATGCGATATACGCATAGCACACCACTGGCAATATAAATGCGTGATGCAGGCCCACGCTGTCTGCCAGCAAGCCAGTAAACATTGGTACCACTGCGCCGCCCAAAATCGCTGTGGCTAGTAAGCCTGATCCCTTTTTCTTTTGTCCTGCTTTAAGGTTTTTAATGCCTAGGGTAAAGATGGTGGGGAACATGATGGAGTTGCACAAACCTACCAGCACCATGCTGTAAACCGCCAGCATGCCAGAGGTGTTCATGGAAGCTATAATCAGCGCAATTGAGAGCGTGGCATGCACACTGAGCACTTTGGCTGGTGCAAAGGCTTTCAGGGTAAAGATGCCGATAAAGCGGCCGACCATGGCGCCAGCCCAATACAAAGCGACTAGAGATGCGGCTTGTGTTTCTGGCATCTGCGTGAGACTGACTATGTAGTTGACCAGAAAGCTGCCGATGGCTACTTCAGCACCCACGTAAGCAAAGATACCGACCATGCCG
>DATHWP010000093.1:0-17439 GCA_035460505.1 Methyloradius sp.
GAAGCTTCAGCTTGGACGGGCGGTGCTAAATGGATAATGAATCCTAACGCTCGCATTATGCTTAACTACATCGATACATCGTTCGATACTCCGATTCGCGTTAATAGCAAAACTAGTGACCGTGAAAAAGCACTGGTGGTACGCGCGCAATATGATTTCTAACACTATAAACTTTGAATTGAATAATATTTAGGAGTACGTGATGTTTAAAAATATTTCCATGTGGATGAGCAGTTTATTATTGGCTACGCTGGTTTTTACAGTCCATGCTGAAGACAAAGTCACGATATTTGCAGCAGCCAGTTTGACCAATGTCATCACCGAACTTGGTGCACAGTATGAAAAAGAGCAGTCCGTTAAAGTGGTGAATTCGTTTGCAGCATCGTCGGCCTTAGCAAAGCAGATTGAGAATGGTGCGCCAGCCGATGTGTTTATGTCAGCTGACAGCAAATGGATGAATTATCTGCAAGACAAAAATCTGATTGATGTGAGCTCCAGAATCAACCTCTTGGGCAATCGACTGGTGCTCATTGCCCCTAAAGGCCGTTCATTCAAGGTGGACTTCAAGAAGACATTTGATTTTGCAAAAGCCTTTGATGGCAGGCTGTGCACTGGCGATATTGATGCAGTGCCTGTGGGCATATATGCCAAGCAGTCATTCAACAATCTGGGTTGGTGGGATGGTATCAAGACCAGAATCGTTGGGGCGCAAGATGTGAGAGCCGCACTGGCCTTTGTTGAGCGCGGGGAATGTGGCGCTGGGGTGGTCTATGAGACAGATGCTAAAGTGTCAGATAAAGTAGAAATCGTTGGCGTATTCCCAGATGAAACACACGATAATATCGTCTATCCGCTGGCGATTACCAGCAAAGCTGCTGGTAATGCTTCAGCGAAGTTATTTGCCAACTATCTTGCATCACCAAAAGCTGCCGAGGTTTTTAGTAAGTATGGTTTTACCGTATTAAGCAAATAGTCGAGAAAATAGCTGAACCATTTGAGTATTAGTAGAGGAAGCCGATCGTTTGGATTTTATCAGTTTCACAAGTGCAGAAATTGCCGCGCTTCTACTCTCGCTGAAAGTGGCATTCTGGTGCACGCTTGTGATCGCTGTGCCAGGCATCATGATCGCATGGCTATTGGCCCGTAAAGATTTTCTGGGAAAAACACTTTTAGATAGCTTGGTGCATCTGCCACTGGTGCTACCACCCGTAGTGCCAGGTTTCATCTTGCTGATCTTGCTTGGTAATCAGGGCTTTCTCGGTAAATGGCTGCATGATGTTTTTGGTATTACAGTTGCCTTCACTTGGGTGGGTGCTGTAATCGCCTCAGCCTTGATGGCTTTGCCGTTGATGGTACGTTCTACGAGGCTAGCCATTAGCCTGGTAGATTTACGGCTGGAAGATGCGGCCAAAACATTGGGCGCAAAGCCGTTCTGGGTATTTTTCACCATCACATTGCCACTGGCTTTCCCCGGTATATTAACTGGCCTGATACTGGCTTTTAGCCGTAGTCTAGGTGAGTTTGGTGCCACCATTACCTTTGTTGGCAATATCGAGGGCGAAACCCGTACCTTACCACTGGCGATTTACACCTATACGCAAATTCCTGGCGGCGATATCCCTGCCATGCGGCTGGTGATTTTGAGTATCTTCATTGCGCTTGCTGCGCTTTATTGCGGTGATTTGCTTGAGCGTAAAATGCAAAAACGGCTTGGAGTGCATCATGGCCGTCATTGATATTGACCTGAAATTTGAACGCCCTGCATTCAAACTGCATGCAAAATTTAGCTCAGACCATCTTGCTACTGGTTTATTTGGCCCTTCAGGCTCGGGCAAAAGCACCTTACTCAGTTTGCTTGCAGGCTTGATTTGCCCCCAAGATGGCCACTTTATATTAGATGGCGTGCCGCTGATTGATTGTAGCCAGGGCATTCATGTCGCCGCACATCAAAGACGGATTGGCATGGTGTTTCAAGAAAGTCGATTGTTCCCGCATCTCTCTGTCAAAGCGAATCTTAGTTATGGCTTGAAGCTACTGGCAGAGAAAGATCAGCGCTTCACCATGCAGAAAATTGTGGATTTACTTGAGATCGGTGAGTTGCTGACGCAAAAGCCAGACCAGCTCTCTGGCGGCCAAAAACAGCGAGTAGCGTTGGGGCGTGCCTTATTAACTTCACCGCGTTTACTTTTACTGGATGAGCCTTTGGCAGCACTGGATGTGCGTTTGCGTAACCAGATATTGCCGTTTCTACGCAGGGTTAAAGAAGAAACCGCCATCCCCATGCTGTATGTGAGTCACAGTATCGACGAGACACTTTTTCTTACCCAGCAATTGGCGATTATTGAAGAGGGCGAGATTGTTGCCAGCGGTGACTTTCATGACGTGATGCACGATAGGCGCGCCTTGAACCTTGCCCAATCACTGGGTTTGGATAATCTATTACATGCCAGATTGATTGAAAATCATGCCGCGCTTGGCTATGGTCTAGCGCAGTGTGGCGACCACACGATAGTGATTCCCCATGGTGGTCATCAAGTGGGTGACGAAATCGCCATCGCATTCAGTTCTAGTAACGTCGCCTTATCTACACAGCGATTAGCACATGTAACGATACAAAATCAATTGCGGGGGGTAGTGGCATCTATAGAGGTGATTGATTACCGAACGCTTGTGTCTGTGGATGTTGGTTTCAAGCTGGTTGCAGAGGTGTCTGCAAAATCAGTAGAAGCCCTCGGCCTGACTATGGGGTCAGAAGTCTATTGTTTGGTGAAAACCCAGGCAATACGCAGCTACACAATAAGCTAAAAACTATTCGGCCTGTTTCTGAAAAAGCCTGAAACTCTCACGTCTATCAGTAGGGCGCTTGCCTTGCCAGATCAATTTCCATTCGTCACCAGGCTCATATTTACTGCGGTCGCGGTCATCTTGAATCAGATAAAAGTCACAGTTGAGTTGGCTATTATTCTGCGATAACTCGGTACGTATATTGGCGTAATAGTGCAACAAAGCCAGTTGCGAGTCGCTGACATCATGGCTGATGATGCAGTCGTAATGATTTGGTAATGCATGCTTGATTTCAGCGGCTACATGTTCATAAGTTTTTGCGTGATCAATCCATGGTAACCAGAGCGTCATCAGCAGGCTCCAGGCCATGGTAATGCCAACGGCCCAGTCGGTGATGGCAGATCGAGTGGAGCGCTTGGCATTAATCACCACGAGCAGCCAGATGATGGTGGCCGTGATTGCGGCAACCAGCGCAAATATACTCAAGTGCGGATCTGGTGTGGCGGAGAGGATTTTCATGCGGCGACTAAGCGTTGCAGGCCAGCCTGTCATCATCGCGAACCAGCCTAGCCAGATGAGCATGCCTATCATGGCAAACAGGATCAAACCAAACCAGTTGAGCGCACTTGCGGCACCGCGTTTCAAGGTTTCCACACTACCTGCGGCCAGTATGGCAATCGGCAATAAAAGCGGTAGTGCATAAATCTCGCGTGTGTTTGGGCCAAGGCCAATCATGATGAGTGCCACCACAAAGAAGCTAATGAGTAGCTGGAATTTTGGCTTGTGCAACACACTACTGCGATAACGCCATAAGCCCCAGATGGCAAGTGGCAACCCAGGCCATGCATACCAAGCCAGTGTTTTTAAAAAGCTGTATTGATTGAGATTGCCAAAACTATTGATGCTGATTTGCCACCAATCATGAAACAGATTGGGTGCCGTGTACCAGCACAAAAATGGCCAAATCAACAGCCAGGGCGCAGCAACAATGGCAGATAAGGCAAGCACAATGCCATAGCTGCGAGTACGCCAGTTGCTGAATAAGAGCGGCAATATTAAAGCAGTGACTAGGCTGATGGAGGCATCCAATAAGCCTGTGGAAAGAAAGCTAATGCCAATGCCACAGCCCAGCAACACGCTCGCGCGAAAAGGCCGCCGTTTAGCTAATGCCAGCGCGTAAAGGCCCATCGCCGTGCCCGTCAGTGCTGCGACTTCTGGCATGAGCAAATGCGCTGTAACAATCAAGCCTAATGAGCTAATAAATATAAACGTGGTTTGCCGCCCACTGCCCACACCCCAGAGTTCACGGCCTATCATGCCAACTAACAACAAGGTAAACGCCATCCACAAGCCAGATGCCAGCCTTGCTGCATCATGCATCTGCAAGATGGGGGAGAGTGTTTTTGCAAAAGCCGCCGCGGTTAAGTAATACAGCGGCGGATTTTCGATGGAAGACTGTCCCACAACTACGGGTGCTATCCAGCTACCTTGATGGGTGATGGATTTTACGATGCTGATGGATTGAGATTCGTCAGGTTTCCAGGGCGCATGTCCAATCAGGCCGAGACAAACCCAAAATACACACAGCAATATCAGCAGGCGTGTTTTGGCGCGATCGCCTATTTTGGCTCTGGGCGTTGCTAAATTGCCCTGCCAATCGTGTTCTACTTCAAATGCCATAAACTTTAAATATCCAGCTTAAATATAGTTATTTTGACTGTTTGGCGGCGGCTGCAACGCGCGGCGGAATACGCTCAATCAGCCGTGGGTCAAACGGTTTGGGGATAATATAGTCTTTGCCAAAACTCAGCTCCGTCAGATTATAGGCTTTGAGTACAGATTCTGGCACTGGCTCACGTGCCAAGTCTGCCAAGGCGTGTGCAGCGGCTATTTGCATCTCAACACTAATCTGCTTGGCGCGCGCATCCAGAGCGCCACGGAATAAGAATGGAAAGCACAAGGCGTTATTCACTTGATTGGGGAAGTCAGAGCGCCCAGTCGCCATGAGAATATCATCCCTAACTGCCATGGCAACTGATGGCAGAATCTCAGGATCAGGATTTGCCAAGGCAAATACAACAGGCTTAGCTGCCATGAGCTTCAGGGTTTCTGGCGATAGTGCATTTGCCGCAGAGACGCCAATAAATACATCGGCCTCTGGCATGACTTCGGCCAATTCACGCGCAGTGGTGTTAATAGCCAAGTCGCGGTTATTATCATGCAGGTCATGGCGTTGGCTATGTAATACGCCGTCTTTATCTACCATGGTGATATTAGTTGCCCCCATGACTTTCAGCAGTCGAGCGCATGCGCAACCTGCAGCGCCAGCGCCAAGAAACACGATTTTGGCTGTGCTTAGTGTTTTGCCTTGAATCTCAAGCGCGTTGAGTAGTGCCGCGCTGACAATGACAGCAGTGCCATGCTGGTCATCATGGAATACTGGAATATCGAGCCGCTCACGCAGTTCTTTTTCAATGCGGAAGCAGTGTGGCGCGGCAATATCTTCAAGGTTGATGCCGCCAAACGTAGGGGCAATATTGACTACTGTTTCAATAAAAGCTTCGACTGAAGGCGCATTTATTTCTATATCAAACACATCAATGCCAGCAAAGCGTTTGAATAGAACGGCTTTACCTTCCATCACGGGTTTGCTTGCAAGCGCGCCCATATTGCCCAAACCCAGTACAGCCGTGCCATCGGTAATGACAGCAATCAGATTACCTTTGTTGGTATAACGATAAGCGTTTTCAGGATCTCGATTGATTTCGCGCACGGGTTCGGCGACACCAGGGGTATAGGCCAGAGACAAGTCATCTTGTGTGGTGCAAGGCTTAGACGAATCAACGGACAGCTTTCCAGGTTTAGGAAACTCGTGGTAAGCCAGTGCGCGTGATTTAAGACTATCCATATTGATTTACCAAGAGCCTTGCAGGCGTTGAGTGCGAATTAGACACTAAGGTATTTTAGTCCGCAATTGTGAATGCATAAATAAAAAAGGCAGCGTGAGCTGCCTTTTTCTTGAATATGCACCAGTAACAGTGAATATTACATGCCGTATTTTTGGCGGAATTTCTCAACACGGCCAGCCGTATCAAGAATCTTCTGTTTGCCAGTGTAAAACGGATGAGATTGGGATGAAACTTCAATCTTTACCAATGGATATTCTTTGCCATCGGTCCATTTAATGGTGTGTCTGGTTTCAATGGTTGAGCGTGTCAGAAACGTAAAATCTGCACTAACGTCTTGGAATATCACTTCACGATATTCTGGATGGATGTCTGCTTTCATAATGCTTACCTTTGTCTGGCCGGATTGTGCGGCAAATAATGACTCGCAACTACAATTTGCGAAAAGACGCGATTATATTGATATAACACGTTTTTTGCAAGAATTAGATGCCTTAATATTGAGTTAGCCTCTACGCATGGAGTCGAAGAAATCAGCATTGTTCTTGGTCGCTTTGATTTTATCGAGTAAGAACTCCATGGCTTCGAGGTCATCCATTGGGTAAAGCAATTTACGTAGTACCCAGATTTTTTGCAGAATATCTTTTTCGATCAATAATTCTTCACGACGCGTGCCTGATTTATTGACGTTTATGGCGGGATATTGACGCTTTTCTGCCATCTTTCTGTCAAGATGGATTTCCATATTGCCAGTACCCTTGAATTCTTCGTAGATCACATCATCCATCCGTGAGCCAGTATCCACTAGCGCAGTAGCAATGATGGTCAATGAGCCACCTTCTTCAATGTTACGAGCAGCGCCAAAGAAGCGTTTAGGGCGTTGCAATGCGTTGGCATCTACACCACCAGTCAATACCTTGCCTGAAGCTGGAACAACTGTGTTGTATGCGCGGGCTAGTCGTGTAATGGAGTCCAATAGAATGACGACGTCTTTTTTGTGCTCAACCAGACGCTTGGCTTTTTCCAGCACCATTTCGGCCACTTGTACGTGACGGGTCGCTGGCTCATCAAAGGTGGATGCAACTACCTCCCCTTTTACTGAGCGCGTCATTTCTGTTACTTCTTCTGGGCGCTCATCAATCAGCAATACAATCAAAATCACTTCAGGATGATTGGCAGTAATCGCGTGTGCAATATGTTGCATCATCACAGTTTTACCGCTCTTCGGGCTGGCAACCAGCAAGCCGCGTTGGCCTTTACCAATGGGCGCGATCATATCAATCACGCGGCCAGTGATGTTTTCTTCAGCGCGAATATCGCGTTCTAGTAGAAGAGGTTTGGTAGGGAAGAGCGGGGTAAGGTTTTCAAACAGGATTTTATGCTTGGTATTTTCTGGCGGTTCGTCATTGACGCTATCTACTTTTACCAGTGCAAAATAGCGTTCACCATCTTTCGGGGTGCGAATCTCGCCTTTAATGCTATCGCCGGTATGCAAGTTAAAGCGGCGTATCTGCGAGGGTGAGACATAAATATCGTCAGGGCCTGCCAGATATGATGTATCTGGTGAACGCAAGAAACCAAAGCCATCTTGTAGTACTTCCAGTGTGCCATCCCCAAAAATGCTATCGCCCTTTTTTGCCTTGTTTTTGAGTAAGGCAAAGATCAAGTCTTGCTTACGTATGCGGCTTGCCCCTTCAATATCGTTGGCAATCGCCATTTCGACTAGTTCGGTGACGGGTAGGTGTTTAAGATCGGATAGATGCATAAGGGATGACTCGCTGTAAATCGAAACTACAAAGGGATGGGATTGAGTTACTTGGCTTGGGAATTATTTTAGTTTTGCTTGAGTTTGAAGTGCTGGCGCTTGATAAAGTTTGCGCCTGATGATTAAACGATATTGAGTGCTACTTAAATATCCAATCAGTTCAGGCGCAAGCGTAACGCTATTAAATATTACTGTCAATAAATGCAGTAAGTTGTGATTTTGATAGTGCGCCAACCTTGGTTGCTTCTACATTACCGTTCTTGAACAGCATTAAAGTAGGAATACCGCGGATGCCATATTTAGGCGGTGTATTCTGGTTTTCATCAATATTGAGTTTAGTGATTTTCAGGCGACCTTCGTATTCTTTGGAGATTTCATCCAGAATCGGCGCAATCATCTTGCATGGTCCGCACCATTCTGCCCAATAATCGACAATAACTGGCAGTGAGGATTGCAGGACTTCCTGCTCAAAAGTGTTATCGCTAATATGCGTAATGTGCTCGCTCATTGTGAACCTCTAAAATTGAAAATGACTGATTGTTAAGATGTGACAGATTGTAAGCTAAAAACCACGTAATGCTATCGTAGCGAAAAAAACGTCTTTAGTGAAGCATTCATGTAGGCACGGATATTGCTGTAAGGCATCTGCATACTAATTATTAGATTCGCTAAATTCTTGGGAATTTCCATCATATTTAGATGCTTAAATAACTATTTTTACAAAGACAGGCATCAAGTGATAGGTAAAAATCTGACTGAAATATTAAGTTTGATTGGGGAAGGTGGCATAGAGTTGCAGTCCGCCCCTAAAAAAACATTAACAGCGCCTTACCAAGGAATGCAATTAAGTAGCGCATTCCAACCAATATACAGTTTATCCCACTGCCGCATCGTTGGATACGAAGGTTTGTTGCGTCCGCAAGATGCGCAAGGTATCAGTATTCCGCCGATTAAAGTATTTGGAATGAAGCGTACCGAGGCCGAGATTGTGCGTCTTGACCGCTTATCGCGTACCTTGCATGTACACAACTTTACTAATCAGCATGATGATAAAAACTGGCTGTTTCTTAATATAGATCCAAACGTCATCGTGCAAGGCCGCCATTACGGTTCTTTCTTTAAAGACCTGCTTGATTATTACGAGCTGCCTCCCGAGCGTGTGGTGGTTGAGATCATTGAGGGCGCGATTGCTGATGAGTCACAACTCTCAGAATCAGTGAAGTTCTACAAAAATTTAGGGTGTCTGGTTGCGATTGATGATTTTGGCGCGGGTAATTCCAATTTTGAGCGCATCTGGCGTTTGGCACCTGATATTGTCAAGCTTGATCGTTCGATGATTGCCCAGGCAGTGACCAATAAAACCGCTAGACGTATTTTGCCTGGTGTCGTTTCACTCATTCATGAGGTTGGCAGTATGGTGCTGATTGAGGGTGTTGAAACGCTAGAAGAAGCCATGGTGGCTATTGATACTGATGTAGATTTTGTACAGGGATTTTATTTCGGCAAGCCAGCGGCGCCCTTAAAGCAAGAAAATTACTCAACGCAGATTCATGACCTGTTCCGCGATTATAGTGAGCAAGCGCCAAAAGAGTCTTATGCAAAACGGTTAAATGTAGAGGTTGAAGCTTTTGCTCAAGCAGTCAGCAAAATGCAGGCTGGTTTTTCCATGGATCATTCGACTCAGGAATTGATTAATTTACCTGGTGTTGATCGGTGTTATCTGCTGAACCAGTATGGAGTGCAGTTGGAGAATAGTGTTATTGCCACAGCGCGTAGAGGTGTTGCAGATATACGTTTTCAGCCTTTGACTGATGGCAGTGGCGCAACGTGGGTGAGGCGCCCCTACCTTAAGCGCGCACTGAATCATCCTAAAGAAGTGCAGTTGACTCGGCCTTACTTGTCGATTGCCAATGGCCGCTTATGTGTGACTATTTCGATTGCAATTAGTGTCCTCAACCAGATTCAAGTCTTTTGCTGTGATATTGACTGGAATCACTAATTTCATTGAGTAGCGCTAATTTATATGGCTGAATCCGAAGCGCTCGAATCGGCTTGTACGCTCAATCAATTTGGTAATCATCACACGCTTTGTTTCGCCATCCTCTTCAATGTCGAGCAGTCGAGCGGGCCCAAAAGTGCCGCTTGGCGCAATAATCGATGCTGGCTGCTTGAGCATTGGCACTTCAGCTAAAAGCAAACCTTGTTCATGAATCGCTGGCGATATTCTGGTGATGCCAATGGCTTTAGCTGTTGGTGCAATCAATTGCGCACCTACGTCCAGGTATTCTTGGTCATCGTTGGTTGCCCAGCGAATAACGCCAACTGACCAGGTTGTAGACTTATCTTCTTTCACGGAAACAATGTCGCCTACTCGGATATTGTCTTGCGCATTCACAGGCTTTCTCAGGGCCATACCACCAGCACTGATATTGGTGATTAACCAATGCCCAAGATTGAATTCTGCAGCGCTGACTTTGGGTGAAATGAGTCTTTCATCTGACATCTCAATGTTATCTTCTGAGGCCTCTGGCAAAGAGGCCTGTTGCTCTCCCCCAATATAAAAGTGGGCTGCTGCAATGCCTATTCCCAGTTTTACACCATCAGTTTTGCGAGAGCGGTTAAATATACGTTTGGGCGAAGCGCCCCAGTGTTTGATGAGATGCGTCAGTAAGTCAATGTAACGTGCATCGCTAGCATCGGTTGGCAGGTCATTATTCTTTGGTAAGCTATCTGATTGCAGTAACTGTATGTGTTTATGGATTACTCTAGCCAGATCAACGGTCACCAGAAATACGTCACCTGCACTTAATTTGTCCTTGGCGTTCTTTACATAAGGGATAGGTGCTTTGTCAGATTGCAGGCTGACTAGGAATATGCCTGCTGTGCTCTCAAGCAGGCCTACATCTTGTAATCTCGCATGGTCGGCATAACGGGCTGCATAATCAGAAACACGCTTAATATCAAGTGGTGCCAAGTGTTGCGGATATGCCAGAGATACCAGCAGCGCTTGTTTGAATGTGTTGCTGATCGTACCTGTACTTTCAGCGGAAAGTGGCACTTCAATCTCATGTAAAGATTGCTGCACAGCATGCAGATATAACTGGTTCAAGTCGCTCCACAAGCTGCTGGGCGGCGAAAAATAAGTTTTGTAATAGACCAATGCCAGTTGAGACATGGCCTCAATCGCACGTTGAATGACCAGTGCGTTCGATTTGCCGCTACTCAGGCTGAATAGTTTATTTTGTTCGTCAATTAGGGCCAGCTTGTATCCATAACCTAGCTCTAACCACAATGATTCAGCGGCTCCTGCGCAGGTCTTGGCTTGCGGAGGTAATGGCAAGCCTGATTTGCAGTAGTAACTGGCTAGAATCTCACTGATGCTTGCTACTGCGATTCTATAAAGCTCGAGCGCTTTTACTCGCACATCGGATGCTATTTTCTGGCGGTTCAGAATCTCCATTTCTTCAAAAAGCGCGGTGGCAGCACTTAATGGATTCGCCAGCGGCAGATTTTCAAGAAAATCACTGATTTTTTGCGGACGTGTTTCCGCAATCATCAAAGGTTTGTCGGTCAAAGCGGGAATCTTGAGGCTGAGTGGCATTTTCATGCTCCGTATTAGTGTGCTGATAATAAATACTCTTGAGCCGTTTGTCACGATACTCATACGGTTGTCGTGTTTGGACTGATAAATGCCCTGAATCGCAGCGTAGTATTGCACTAATATTCATAAGAATGGTCTTTATCATTACTTGTATAACCGATTGCTAGAAACGCTAACCCCATGAAAATATTGATTAGCCTGCTTTTATTGTTATCCACTAGTCTTGTTCATGCAGCTCCCGCATTTTCCATCAAAGATACTGCAGGCAAAGTTCACCATGTTTCTGATTACAAAGGTAAATGGGTGCTGGTGAACTACTGGGCGACTTGGTGTCCGCCATGCCTGGAGGAAATTCCTGATTTGGTATCTTTGTATGACCATCACAAAGACAAAGATTTAATGGTGATAGGCGTGGCTTTTGAATATAAGAATGCTAAAGAAGTGACTGATTTTGTGGATGACATGCTGATGTCCTACCCAATTGCATTGGGGGACGAACCAACACAAAAATCAGAGTTACTTAAAGATATTGGTAGTGCAGAAGTATTGCCGACAACATATATATACAATCCACAGGGGCAGTTAGTGAAAACCAAGCACGGACTGATTACTAAGGCTGAGATTGAAAAGCTGCTAGCAAGCAAGCCCTAATGACTGGGTCAATTCAGTCATTAGGGCTTGTGTAATGATTTATTTAGGTACTGGAATGCTATTACCCTCAGCATCTAGCACGTTCAACTGATTGTCTTCCGCGAAATACATGAGCTGGGCGTAACCCTCTGGATTGACATCTTTTAGTTTTAAATCTACTGCAAGACAACGCACCCCATTGACAACGCGTGGCTTGAGATACGGTGAATAACGTAATTTGCGATCAGCCCCAAAACTTGCGTAGGTGCTACACATTCTATCTACCCAGTCACTTGGCCTGAAAGGCTTGCCAGCACGGGTTAAACCTTCAATGATGATTTCGTTCACAGTTGTGCTCATGATGACAGGCCATTCAGGGCTAAATAAATAAAATTATATCAGTAGCAGATTTCAAACGCTTGCGCTCAATTTTCAGCGGCCTATTTCTCATCGATGTATTCAAACACTTTTACTACCTTTAATACACCACTGGTGCTACTGGCGATTTCTACGGCTTGAGCAGCTTCTTGTTTTGTGACCAGACCCATCAGATATACCACGCCAGCTTCGGTGACTACCTTGGTGTAATTGGCCAGTTTGCCATCAGCATTAATCAGGCGTGTTTTCACTTTTGAGGTGATATAGGTGTCGTTATTACGCTCGGTCAGCTTGCTGTTTTCGTCAACGGTCAGTTCGTTGGTAATGCTTCTGACATTTTCCAGGGTTTTGGCCACTGTTTCAGCTTTAGCTTTATATTCTTCGCTGCCTACTTCACCTGTCAGCAATAAGTTGCGGTTGTAGCTGGTGGCATTCAGGTGAATATTAGCTTCACCAATGTTATCAATAATCTTTTTTGAGACCTTAAGTTCTATCGTTTGGTCATCAATATATGTGCCAGATGAGCGCCTGTCTGTGGCCATTGAGCCACCAACTGCGGCGCCACCAACTATGACGGGCAAGCAAGCAGAAAGTTGGGTGGCAATAGCGGTAGCAAGTACCAGTTTTGACACTAGTTTAATCGTCAGACGCATTTAATTTACTCCAAGTAAAAGACAATCTATTGCATCACACAGACAATGCAAAATTAAGACATACACCTCTTGCACGCGAGAGGCATTGCCGTGGGGTACTCCAATATGGATGTCCTCATCAGACAGAAGTTCAATCAGTTCGCCGCCATCAGAGCCAGTCAGCGCGATGATGTGCATATCACGTTCTTTGGCCGCATGGATAGCCTTGAGGATATTCTTTGAGTTTCCGCTGGTGCTCATCACCAGCAGAATATCGCCAGGCTGGCCAAGTGCCATGACCTGTTTTGAGAATATCTGCTCAAAGTGCCCGAGGTTGGCGATAGTCGTCAGGGTAATGGTATCTGCCCCCAGCGCAATGGCCGCGAGCCCTGGCCGTTCCATTTCGTAATGGTTGAGCATACGCGAGGCAAAGTATTGCGCATTGGCCGCTGCGCCGCCATTGCCGCAACATAACACTTTGTTCTCATTCAGCTGGGCGTGCACAATCATCTCGGCGGCCTTGGCAATTGGCGCTGCCATGAGCTCGGCCAGCTCAAGTTTGAGGCGGCCACTTTGCTCGAAATGATTAGAGATGCGAGTTGTGAGATTCAAAATATTCGGTTTGCTAGTTTAATAAAGGTAGTCAGGCATCAAAGGCATTTTGTATCCATTGCACATTTTGTGCGCTGGTTTTGTCCATCAGTATCGCATCAAAACGGCAAGCCATCTTTGCCGCTGCACTGTGCTGCTGCAAGTAATGCTCGGCGGTGATGATGAGTTTCTTTTGTTTGCTGGCGTTAATACTATACGCAGCACCGCCAAATGATCCGCTGCTACTTAATCGAACTTCAACAAATATCAGCGTTTTATCATCACGCATGATTAGGTCTATTTCCCCAAAACGACAACGATAATTGCTTGTCACTAGTTTCAAACCCTGTTCTTGCAAATAGACCGCCGCGAGTTTTTCAGCCTGAGAGCCTGCAGTATCTTGCTGGCTTGTTAATTTTTGTGTTGCCACTTTGCATCACCTTAAGGTGATTTCTCCAGCACAATATTGTCTTTACCAAAGCTCGCAATGGCTAGTTGTCTGGTTATTTCGCCCGTTGGTTCTAGCTTGATTCGGCCTGTCAGCCCGCGGAATGAAACAGTTTGTGTAGGGTGCTGCGCAATTAGTGTGATTAATTTGTAGGCATCCACCCCAAGCGCAAACCAGCGTTGCAATTCACCAGGTGCCAGTTCGGAAGAGGCTTTAACGTAAGCGGGAAAAGCATTATGGTTGCTATCCAGCACCCAAGGCATATCCATAAAGCGAATGCCAGTGAGGGCTGAATCGTCTGGGTTGGATGGAATGCCAGCAAAAATGTGTGAAAGGCTGAATGTTGGTGTGGCTGCATCCAGATAGGGTCGCATGCTGCGCGCATTTTCTGCGGTTGCTGCCAGAAAAATCATGTCAGATGGCGTAGCGCTAATGTCACTTTTGATCGTATTCAGGTCAGTCGTTGGGTTAATTGCCATTTGTAACTTTATTTGCCCGCCATCAGCTATCCAAGCATCGGTAAAGGCTTTAGCCATGCGGGTTTCAAGTGAATCATCCACCAGTATCACAGTGGCGGTTTGTATGCCCAAGCTACGCGCAATCTTGACTATCTGTTGGGCTTCGTTATCAATCGACAAACCGTAGGCATACTGGTTTTTTGCTGGTTTCAGCCCATCAGGTATGTTCAGCACTAATGTTGGAACGCTCAAGTTGGTATTGGTAAGGGCACTGACTTCATCTTTGGTGAGCGGCCCCACGACGTATTGCGCACCATCCGTAATGGCCTGTTGGTAAAGCGCCGCTATTTCTTCAGGCTTGCCTGATGAGCCATATGTTTTCACAGCTGAAACGCTTTTGTCTTCTGATTGCGCAGCCATGAAGCCGCGTTCGATTGAATCAGAGGCGGAATAAAAAGATTCCACTAGATAAGGCAGGATTAACGCAATCTGCCCTGTATTGTTAGTGCTCACTGCTGTAGATGGAACGCTGGTCGCTGGTGTGTTACTGGTCAGTTTGCTTATGAGCATTTCTGCAATGGTGGGTGATGCAGGGTGGTCAGGGTAAGCATTGCGCCAGTTGATAATGTTCTGCGCATTTTGGGGGTAAGCATTGGCTGCCAGTATCAGGTCTATCCAGCCCTGCATGGTGGTATCCAGGCTGTCGCCGCGCATCTCAATCAAGGTATCTTTTGAGAGTTTAGTCAGTGCCTGCCAGGTTTGCGACTGCAAAGCTTGTATGCTGGCCTGATCTGATAAATAAGTTTCTGCAGTTACGCGTTGTTCTAAAGCTCGTAATGGATCGCCTTGTTGCTCATAGGCGAGCGCAAGGCTTGCGTGTAAACTGGCGCTTGCCGTTGGGCTGATGGTGCTGTCGGCCTGCAGTGGCAATAGCATCCTGAATGCGCGATCCACATCATTCTGCGCAATGCCTATGCTGCCATCGAGTATTTTTGCATACGCAGACTGGCTGGGAATCTTTGCAAGGGTGAGTTGTGCGCAGGCAAAGTCGTGTTTTTTTAGGCAGTTAAGGCCATCTGATAGCAAAACTTCTGGAGTTTTCTTATCAGCAGTCGCTGCAAACGCGATACCAGTATTGAATAAATAAAAAGCCAGAAACAGGCTTGAGAATAAGGTGAGTAAACGTTGAGTCATAGCGGTACATTATATGTTGTCGCAACGCCGATTGGAAATCTGCAAGATATAACTTTGCGCGCTTTGGATATATTAAAGAGCGTGGACGTGATTGCGGCAGAAGATACGCGCCATACGTCTGGACTGTTATCCCATTTTGCCATCCAGAAAAAACTGGTGGCCGTGCATCAACATAACGAACATAAGTCGGCTGAGTTATTGCTCGCCAGATTGCAGGCTGGTGAATCGATTGCTTTAGTGACTGATGCTGGTACACCAGGCATCAGTGACCCAGGCGCGATTGTGGTCGATGTGCTGCGCGAGGCTGGCGTGACCATCGTGCCTATTCCTGGCGCTAGCGCTGTGATTGCCGCGCTCTCTGCCTCTGGCATTACCAATCCCAGTTTTAATTTTTACGGATTTTTGCCTGCCAGCGGCTCGCAGCGCCGCCATGCGCTTGAGGTATTAAAAGCACAGACCAGCACACTCGTATTTTACGAAGCCCCGCATCGCGTGATTGAGAGTGTCACCGATATGGCATTGATACTAGGCACAGACCGCAGATTAACTATTGCACGTGAACTCACCAAAACCTTCGAGACCTTTCACCGTTGCTTGCTGAATGACGCTGTTGAATGGCTGCAAGCAGACCCTAATCAACAGCGTGGCGAATTTGTGCTGCTAGTAGAGGCCGCACAAATTAAAGAGTTAGCCCCAATAAGTGATGAAGCCGAGCGCGTATTAAAGTTACTGCTGGAAGACTTGCCGTTGAAACAAGCGGTAAAATTGGCAGTAGAAATTACAGGGGTTAAAAAGAACCTCATTTATGAGTTTGCCTTGAAACTGAAAGACGTTTCTGAAAAAGAATAAAGATGACGAATAAACTTACTATCACCCGCCCAGACGACTGGCATTTGCATCTGCGCGATGGTGCAGCTATGCAGGCGGTATTGCCCGATACAGCCCACCGCTTCGGCCGTGCCATTATCATGCCCAATCTGCGTCCGCCCGTGACTACGACAGCCCAGGCGCAGGCTTATCGTCAGCGCATTCTTGATGCATTGCCAGCAGGCGCAAAATTTGAGCCGTTGATGACGCTTTACCTCACCGATAAAACTACTGCGGATGAGATCAGATTAGCAAAAGCCAGTGGCATTGTGCATGGCGTCAAACTTTATCCAGCAGGTGCAACCACTAATTCGGATTCTGGCGTGACCAATATTGGTCATTGCGTAGAAGCACTTGCTGCTATGGAAGAGTTGGGCCTGCCTTTGCTAGTGCATGCCGAAGTGACGGATGCTGATGTCGATGTGTTTGACCGCGAGCGAGTCTTTATAGAGCACAACATGATTCCATTGATTGCGCGTTTTCCTGGTTTGCGTGTGGTGTTTGAGCATATTACGACCCGCGAAGCCGCTGAATTCGTAGCGGGCGCTTCGAACAATGTGGCGGCAACTATTACCGCACATCACCTATTAATGAACCGCAATGCCATGTTCGCTGGCGGCATGCGTCCTCATCATTACTGCTTGCCAGTGCTCAAGCGTGAAGAACACAGGTTGGCGCTGGTTAAAGCCGCTATTTCAGGCAGCCCAAAATTCTTTCTGGGGACTGATAGCGCGCCGCATGCCAAATCTACCAAGGAAGCCAGTTGTGGATGTGCAGGTATGTACACCGCCCATGCTGGTATTGAGCTTTATGCTGAGGCATTTGAAGTCGCAGGCGCGTTGGATAAACTGGAAGGCTTTGCCAGCTTCTATGGCGCTGATTTCTATGGTCTGCCCAGAAATAAGGAAAAAATCACCTTGGTGAAAGAAATCTGGCAAGTGCCTGATAGCTTGCCTTTTCCTGATGATGCACTGGTGCCTTTGCGAGCGGGTGAGTCAATAGGCTGGAAAATTGAGTAGAGCTGTAGCGCCTTGTAATAAAAAAGCTCTGCCTTTGGCATGCTAAAATACTGATGAAGCTGGCTAGACAGTCGCCGCTTGCGTAAGCAGGGGGAGGAAAGTCCGGGCTGCATAGAGCAGGATGACGGCTAACGGCCGTACGTTGAAAGCCGCAAGGTATAAGGCG
>DATHWP010000094.1:0-36065 GCA_035460505.1 Methyloradius sp.
ATCAGGCCTTTTTTAAATAACTCAGTGAACAGCCATTGTTCCCAGCGGTAGTATTCTGGCTTGCAGGTTGCAATCTCGCGATCCCAATCTATTGCCAAACCCAGCTGCT
Organism: Methyloradius sp.; assembly: GCA_035460505.1. Classification (GTDB taxonomy): domain Bacteria; phylum Pseudomonadota; class Gammaproteobacteria; order Burkholderiales; family Methylophilaceae; genus Methyloradius. The sequence goes on from DATHWP010000094.1 coordinate 110, forward strand.
TGAGCTGGGTTTTCATGTGCTCGATATTGCTGTAAGTCCAGGCAGCAGGTGCAGTTTCATTCTTGATAGCAGCATTCTCGGCAGGTAAGCCAAACGCATCCCAGCCCATAGGTTGCATGACGTTGTAGCCGCGCATGCGGTGAAAGCGGCTGAGCACATCGCCTATGGTGTAGTTGCGTACATGCCCCATGTGCAGCTTGCCAGATGGATAGGGAAACATCGACAAACAATAGTATTTGGGTTTGTCTGAAACTTCACTGGCGGCGAAGGTTTTGCTGGTTTCCCAGAAGGTTTGCGCGGTTTTTTCTATTTCGCGAAATGGATACTGCTGCTGCATGACGAATGGCGCTTTTGTAATGATTTATAAAGGTAAAATTATACCTTGAAGCGGCAATGCATGTTGAGCGCATCCTTTAAAACATAGGCATGACTACCAAATAAAAAGCCCGCATTGCGGGCTTTTTATTTGAAATGTCGGTTTGATTTGGCTCAGTTAATTTAGCTGGGCAAAAATATTGTCGCGTATCTTTTCCATGTCGCCCAAACCATTCACTTTCACATATTTAGGTGCGCCGCCAATACCAGAGTTCGCCCAATCAGAGTAGTAGCCAACCAGTTGTTTGGTTTGTTCGTGATACACCTGTAAACGCTTTTGCACGGTTTCTTCTTTATCGTCTTCACGCTGTACTAGGTCTTCGCCAGTAATGTCGTCTTTGCCTGTTACTTTTGGTGGGTTGAATTTAACGTGATAAGTACGGCCAGAAGCAGGGTGCGAGCGGCGGCCACTCATGCGCTCTACGATTGCTTCGTCTGGCACATCGATTTCCACTACGTAATCAATACCAACGCCAGCTTGCTTCATTGCTTCAGCTTGTGGAATGGTGCGTGGAAAGCCGTCAAACAAAAAGCCTGCTTGGCAGTCTGCATCTTTGATGCGTTCTTTGACTAGTCCGATAATCACTTCATCTGGCACCAGACCACCTGCATCCATGAATTTCTTGGCTTCCAACCCAAGTTGCGTGCCTGCTTTTACCGCAGCGCGCAGCATATCGCCCGTTGAAATCTGGGGGATGTTGTACTTTTCTTTGATGTGGGTGGCTTGGGTGCCTTTACCAGCGCCTGGAGCGCCTAATAAGATGATTCTCATGTCGAGTGTTTTGTATGAAATAAAAACGCGAATTATATCAGGCTAAATGGTTGGCGATGGCAACGAATTGAGCCACGGATAGATTCTCGGCGCGTAATTGCGAGTCTATAGCCAGCGCAGTAAAGCCTTCATCGTCTAACAGTCCTTTGAGCGTATTACGCAAAGTTTTGCGGCGTTGACCAAATGCATTTACCACAATTTTTGCAAACAAGGCTTCGTCTTTTGCTACGTATGGCAGGGTGCTATGGGGCACGGCCCTCACAAATGCTGACTCTACTTTTGGCGCTGGGTCAAAAGCTTCTGGCGGTACGGTGAACAAATAATCCATCTGTAATCGATATTGCAGCATGACGGATAATCTGCCGTAAGCCGCTGTAGAGGGGGCTGCTACCATACGTTCTACGACTTCTTTTTGTAGCATGAAATGCATGTCGATGATGCTGCCTACATTATCAAGCAGGTGAAACAGGATGGGCGTGGAGATGTTGTAGGGCAGGTTGCCGACTACTCGAATAGCCTCACCCAGCTTGGAAAAATCAAACTTCAGCGCGTCCGATTCGTGAATCGTGAGGCTGCCTGCTTTATAGTGATTTTGCATCCAGGCAATAATATCGCGGTCTATCTCGACCACATGCAGGTGCGGTATTTTTTTAGTGAGCGGTTGAGTCAGCGCACCTAAACCCGGGCCGATTTCAACCAGAATATCGTCGGGTTTCGGGGCTATCGCTTCAACCAAGCTGTGGATAATGCTCTGGTCGGTGAGGAAGTTCTGGCCGAAGCGTTTTTTTGGAACATGTTTCATTGTGTGGGCTGTCTTTGGGCGAGTTCTATGGCTAAGTTAATCGCAGCCAACAGACTACCGATTTCAATATTGCCTTTGCCCGCTAAATCTAGTGCAGTGCCATGGTCAACCGAAGTGCGAATAATGGGCAAGCCAAGCGTAACATTGACGCCGCCTCCAAAACTTGCATATTTTAGTACAGGCAAGCCCTGATCGTGATACATGGCCAATACACAATCCGCATTGGCGAGGTGGTGTGGTGTGAATAACGTGTCTGCAGGTAATGGACCAATCAGTTGCATGTTTTCTGTACGTAATTTTTCTAATACTGGCGTGATGGTTTCGATTTCCTCATGGCCTAGATAACCACTTTCGCCAGCATGAGGATTAAGCCCTGCAACCAGAATCTTTGGAGCCTTGATGCCGAAGTGAGTGACTAAGTCATGATGCAAAATGCGGATGGTATTTTCGAGGCCGTCTTGAGTAATCGCAGCGCTTACAGCATTAAGCGGCAGATGCGTAGTGGCAAGCGCGACGCGCATGCCACCGCCAACTAACATCATCACTACTTGCGGTGTATTTGTATATTCGGCAAGAAACTCGGTGTGGCCTGTAAATGCAATGTCTGCATCATTGATGACGCCCTTGTGCACCGGGGCTGTGACCATGGCATCAAACTCATGATTCACACAGCCATCAATCGCTGTAGTCAGGGTTTTTAATACATAGGTACTATTGGCGGGATTGAGTTGCCCAGCGGAAACCGCTACTAATACAGGTTGATGTAATACATGCAGATGACCATTTCCCAGATGCTGCGGCAGCTCATCACCATACTTGAAGTCTTGAATTTGAAGGGTTAAACCCAGCATCGCGGCTCGGTTTTTCAAGGCGTTGTGATCGGCAATCACAACAATGCTGGCTGGCAATGCTTGCCAAGCCAGCATTGCACATAAATCCATGCCTATGCCTGCGGGTTCACCAGCAGTGATGACGATACGAGGGTGATTGTGAGCGCTCAAGGCACGAGTCTATATTGGCGACTAGTATTTATCTTCTAGCCGGATTTCAACAAAGGCACGGTCGCGCAGTTCACGTACCCAGTCCTGATAAGCTTCATCTGCTTTACGTGTACGGATTTCCTGGCGCGCTTTGAGTCGTGCAGACTCTTTTGACATATCCTGGCTGCGGTGTTCCAGTACTTGAATAATATGCCAACCGAAAGGGGTACGTATTGGCTGGCTGATTTCATTATCTTTCAACTCGTTCATGGCTTTTTCAAATTCAGGCACCGTATCACCCGGGTTTAGCCAACCGAGGTCACCGCCATTTGAAGCTGAGCCATCTTCAGAGTATTGGCGTGCTAGATCAGCAAAGTTACCACCATTGTCCAACCGCTCTTTAATGTCATCCATGCGGTGCTTAGCATCGCTTTCAGAGACGACTTCGCTGAGCTTAATCAGTATATGGCGAGCATGTGTTTGCTGAATCACGGTTGGTGACGACCCGCCACGGCGATTAGTCAATTTAAGGATGTGAAAGCCATTCGGACTGCGCAATATTGGCGTTAATTGGCCCGGTTGCAATTGTTTAAGCGCATCGGAAAATAGTGCGGGAATCTGGCCGCTATTTTTCCAGCCCAGGGCGCCACCCTCCAATGCATTTGGCGCATCTGAGAAGCTAGCGGATACCTGAGCAAAGGGAGTGCCCGTTTGCAATTGCTTAAGCGCTTGCTCAGCTTTGGTACGTAACCTTTGTAGATCTTCAGGGCTACTATCTTCGCGCGTGCGAATCAGGATATGCGAAATTTCATATTCATCTTTAGCCTCATTATTTTGTGATGATTGAGTCGTGAAATAATTGTCGATTTCAGCTTCAGTAATATTGATTTTGTTATCGACTTCACGTTCGCGCAGTCTTGCCAGGATTATTTCGTTGCGGATATCCTCACGAAATTTACGATAGCCGATACCCTCAGCCGCAAGCGCTTGGCGGAAATCAGGCACGCTCATTTTATTTTGGTCAGCGATACGTTCAACAGTTTTGTCCAGTTGAGCGTCATCCACGCGCAATCCAGTCTGTGCGGCATATTGAAGCTGTAGGCGGTCATTGATTAGGCGTTCAAGAATCTGCTTCTGCAATACAGCGTGGGGCGGCAGTGGGTTCCCTTGTTTTTCAAGCTGGGTCGTCACGATGCGAATGCGGTCATTCAGCTCATTTTCGGTAATCACACCCTGATCAACCACCGCCACAATGCGGTCAATTTTGGATTCTTCTGCATGGATGGGGGTTGTGAAAGTGATTGCCAAAAATGCAGCATATAGAAAGCGTGTAGCAAGGAATTTGGAGGACATAATACTCAATAAGTGGTTTGCTGAACGGAGTTGGGAATCAAGCTACTATTGGTGTAGCCAGGAATGCTGCGGTTAAGTAGAGAGAGTGGGTCAGAGCCAATGGAGGTTAACCCACCTAATTCAAGTTGTACGAAAATGGCGTAGTTGGCATTGGCTGTTGCAGTTGATACACGTTGGAATACGCCACGGGCGACCCAGCAGCCTGCATCATATTCAAGCCCCGCCAAGCCTTCAATCGGTTGGGTTTCCTTGAATGAATAATTATAGCGTGCCAAGCCATACCAGTTCGGTGTTAATGGCCATTGTCCAGACACATTGATTTGATCAAGGAAATTTTCTGTATAACGATAGCTTAGATTCAATGTTTTTCCTGGTTCAGGGCTATAGCGCGTGCCAATATTAGATTTCACTGCTTTGCCTGTATCGGTATTGAATTGCCATGCGGCATCCACACTCCATTTACTCAAAAGTTTAGCGGTGAGTGCAGCCACAATGTCAGAGGAGTTCCCAGCGCGAACTGGAGTGCCAGGGATAAATACTTTCTGATCGTCAAAGTAAAAGCGTTGTCCTAAGGATGCTGCCAAACGCTGCTCCCCCGTTTTGTTGTCAATCATGCGGGTAGTCACTGCTAAGCTCAGTTGATTGGCATTATTTATTCGATCATTGCCAATGAACTGATTTTCACGAAATAACGAACCCATGTTCAAGTCTGAGTCTGATGAGTCAAACACTGGTAGCATGGATTGATCTTTGTATGGGATATATACGTAGAAAAGTCTTGGTTCTAAAGTCTGCGTGTATGAATTGTTCACAACCCTTACATTGCGATCAAAAAAGAGACCGCTATCAAGCGTGAAGGTTGGAATGCTCTGGCTGGTTGAGTCATAGTTTCCAGCAGTCGTTACTCCGCTAGCATCGGTTACTGAATAAGCACTATTATTTAGGCTGTAACTTGAGTAACGCAAGCCTAATTTAGGCGTGATGTAGCCATAAGGTTGTGCCATCGGCAGACTGATGCTTGGATAAGCCACAAATCGATTTCCGGTTACTGCTGTGCTGATAGATGCACCACTGGGTGTAAGCGTGGTCAGCGGTGCGCTAGAGTTTCGACTAAAGCTGACCCATTGTGAGTAGACGTTACTATTCAGTAAACCGAAGTCATCATTTCTGGTAAGCGTTAACTGAGGTAGGCGTTCATATGGAAAAGATACACCATCAAGGGTCTGGTATTTTTGCACTAGAGCGTTAAAGTTCCAAGCATTATCTACATAACTTAATGAGCCTTGTTGTGGCAAATTCACCACGCTGGTGGCGGTGATCCGTGTACTTAAGTCTGAGAAATATTGATTATCAGATACTTTTTCTACACTAAATCCGCCAGACCATCCATTACCAAAATTTTGGGTATGCTTGAGTTTTGCGTAGTAGCGTGCTTTGCCCGTGGTGTCGTCGTTGTCTAAATACTCGACATTATCAATACCAGAGTATGTCTCTGTGATATAGCGTAGCTCACCTTGGTATTGTAGGCCACGACGGCTTAGGTAGCGCGTTGCCAACGTGGCGTCCATGTTGGGTGCGATATTCCAGTAAAACGGAGTAAGTACTTCAAAGCCGCTTTTACTCGTCGTACCTACTGTTGGTGTCAGCAAGCCACTTTTTCTTTGGTTTAAGAAAGAGAAATCAATCCATGGTGTGTAAAGTATAGGCACGCCTTGAAATTCAACCACGGCATTGCGTGCAGTCGCGGTTTTAGTGTAATTGTCGATGACCAGATCGCTAGACTTGATGTACCAGTCATCTGAACCTACCTCGCAAGTGGTATAGCGTGAGTGCTTGAATCGTTTTTTATCTTCACCCTCGAGCAAAATGGTGCGTGCATCGCCGCGCGAGCCATTGGATTGCTTGGAGGCTGAAGGTAATGGTTGATCGTTAGTAGGGCTGCTGAGTTGTTGTGTTGCGCCTACCAGCCCGGCACTTTGGTCAATTGCTGCATTGGAGTTCTTTGCAGAGGGGAGTGCTAAGGCTTGATTCATGCTAAATTTTGCATCATCAATACGACCAGTGCTTTCTTCTAACTGCATGCGTAATTCAGGGCCAGTGACACTACCGCCGCTAGTGATGAGGCGCACATTGCCAATCGCATGTAGCTCTTTATTTTCAATGTCGTACTCTATGGTATCGCCGTAAATATCCTGTTTTTCCTGGCGCAACACTGCATTGCCGATGGATTTAAACTTGCGATTCATCTGTATCTGTAATTGATCGCCTTCAATCACTACGCTATCTGGTGTTGTCTCGGAATCTATAATTGGTTTGGCAGCCGTGGATAGGCTAGACGTTTGTTCTGCATATGCCGTGCTGCAAGCAATGAAAATAAGGCCGATAGTTAAGGTAGTTGATCGAATTTTCACGGTGAGTATTTTTATGCAGACTTTAAAGTGTGGGGCGTGTTTCTTTATGGATGATAAAATCGCATAATTTCGTGGTTTAGGCAATCCATAAATTCAGGTGTTTTTGGCTTTGGCATTGAATTATAAGTGAAATAATTTTGTGTTCTTTGAATTTAATGGAGTCGTTTTTTCGATTTACATCGTAATGATTGGTTAGGGACGACGCGTGGTAAAAATAGAAGCAGATAAAATAGGGCAACAAGTCGGTGACGCAACTGTTATTGATATCAGAATTGAAAGCCTGCATACATGGTTAGGCGAAGTCTTGAGCAATAATCAATATGGCTTTGCTCCTGCATCTGCTGACGCTAGTTTTCGCCGTTATTTTCGCATAGGGCTTGATAATCAAACCATGATTGCCATGGATGCGCCACCGCCACAAGAAAACTGCGCGCCTTTTGTGCATGCTGCTGATGTTTTTCTTGCTGCAGGCCTCAATGTCCCCAAAGTGATTGCACAAGATTTAGAGCAAGGTTTTTTGTTATTGAGTGATTTGGGCGATAGCACCTACTTGAGCGCCCTGAACGATCAAAGCGCATCGAAGTTATATACGGATGCAAGTGCCGCACTCATAAAATTGCAACTTGCAAGCCGTGAATTCGTATTCCCTAGTTATGATGATGCACTGCTAAGCCGTGAAATGCAGCTTTTCCCTGACTGGTATATTTCAAAGCATCTTGGTCTTACTTTGAACGAAAAGCAGACCTCTGTTCTACAAAATACCTTTACTTTATTAAATAAAAATATCCTCACGCAAGGGCAGGTTTACGTGCACCGTGATTACCATGCACGAAACCTCATGGTCTGCGACCAGAATCCAGGCATTCTCGATTTTCAGGATGCTGTTTACGGCGCGATTACCTACGATCTGGTGTCATTGCTCAAAGATGCCTATGTCGCCTGGGAAGAGCCACAAGTGCTGGACTGGACGATACGTTATTGGCAATCTGCACAAAAAGCAGGATTGCCTGTGCCCAATGATTTTGGTGATTTTTACCGTGATTTTGAGTGGATGGGCGCGCAGCGCCATATCAAAGTGCTCGGCATATTCGCGCGTTTGTATCATCGCGATGGCAAGGATGCTTATCTCAAAGATATGCCTTTGGTGATGGACTATCTGCGCAGAGTCTGTGCAAGATATGTGGAACTAAGACCTCTGCTGAGATTGCTGGATGAACTGCAAGGGCAGTCTCCACAGGTTGGATATACGTTTTAGATGAAAGCGATGATACTGGCCGCAGGCCGTGGCGAACGCATGCGACCTTTGACTGACCATACACCCAAGCCGCTATTGCTGGTTGGCGGTAAGCCTTTGATAGTCTGGCATTTGGAGCGTTTGGTGCAGGCTGGATTCAGGGATGTCATCATTAATCATGCCTATCTGGGTCATCAGATTGAATCCGTACTTGGTAATGGTGATCAGTGGGGGCTGTCTATTCATTACAGCCCAGAAGTTTCAGCGCTAGAAACTGCGGGTGGTATTGCTCAAGCATTGCCGTTGTTAGGTGAGTCACCTTTTTTGGTCGTCAATGGCGATATTTTTACTGAAATAGATTTCTTTAAATTGACGGATGCTTTAATTCCAGCAAATCTAGCACACTTGGTCATGGTAGATAATCCACTTCAGCATCCCAAAGGTGATTTTACTTATCAGGGTGGAAAGTTATTGCCAGAAGGCTCGGCCAAACTGACGTTCTCAGGTGTCGGCGTTTATCATCCCGATTTGTTTAAAAATATCATTCGTGGAGAGGCCGCCAAATTAGCACCTCTATTGAAAGCAGCCATTGCTAAAGGTTTAGTGACTGCGGAACATTATCAAGGCGTGTGGCATGATATCGGTACGCCAGAGCGTTTAGCCGAATTAGATAGGCGACTGAACCTAATGAACAGTTTGCATACCAATCATTAGTGGCTTTAGCAGCATGCATTGCAACATTATATTGACCCCAGAACAGTGAAGCTTAGAGATTGAAAACAGACATCGCAGAATTTAACGCCAGACGGCAAAAGCTCATCAAGCTGATGGACGAGGGCGTGGCTATTATTCCCACTGCACCCGAATCTATAAGAAATCGTGATAGTCACTACCCTTACCGTTTTGACAGTTATTTTTATTACCTGACAGCGTTTAAAGAGCCAGAGTCAGTGTTGCTATTAGTTGGCGGCAATCAACCAAAAAGTGTGTTGTTCTGCCGGGACAAAGATATGGAGCGCGAAATCTGGGATGGTTTTCGTTATGGTCCCGCAGGTGCGCTGGATGAGTTTGGTTTTGACGAAGCTTATTCCATCAATCAACTGGACGAGATTGCGCCCAAGTTATTAGCGAATCAACCCAAACTTTTTTACAGCTTGGGTGCTGATGCCAGTTGGGATACTAGAATTACTGGCTGGCTAAACCAGCTTCGCGCGCAAGGCCGCACGGGTATTAGCGCGCCAGATGAAATAGCTGATATTCGTAAGCTGGTTGATGAATTGCGCTTATATAAATCAGCCTACGAAATAGATATCATGCGCCGTTCAGCCCAGATTGCTGGCGCAGCACATCACCGTGCGATGCAAGTCACCAAGCCGAATAAAATGGAATTCGAAATTGAGGCTGAATTTCTGCATGAATTCTATCGAAGTGGCGCACAGGCGCCATCCTATACATCAATAGTCGCTGGTGGTGCGAATGCTTGTACGCTGCACTACAACGCCAATAACGCAAAACTCAACGATGGCGACTTGTTGCTGATAGATGCGGGCTGCGAGCTGGATGGCTATGCTTCAGACATTACCCGTACTTTCCCTGTGAATGGCAAATTCAGCGCAGCACAAAAAGATCTGTATGAATTGGTATTAGCCTCACAAGCAGCAGCTATTGCGCAGGTGAAACCAGGTAGTCATTGGAACGCACCACATGAAGCGGCGCTGGATGTGTTGATTCGTGGGTTTATTGATTTTGGCTTGTGCAAAGGCAGCCCAGAAGCGGTGCTGGAGTCTGGTGATTATCGGCAGTTCTACATGCATCGCACTGGGCACTGGCTGGGGCTGGATGTGCACGATGCGGGTGAGTATAAAACCAACGGTGAATGGCGCAAACTGGAGCCTGGCATGACATTAACAGTAGAGCCAGGGTGCTATGTGCGACCCGCTGATAATGTGCCTGAACACTTCTGGAATATTGGTATTCGTATCGAAGATGACGTGCTTGTCAACGAGCAAAGTTGCGAGATACTCACTTTATCTGCGCCTAAAACTGTTGCTGATATAGAAGCGATCATGCAACGATGAGTGAGCCTATCCTGATTGTTGGCGGTGGCCCTGTTGGTGCGACGTTAGCTTTAGCGTTGCAGCATTTAACGGCACAAACATCTGGTATCAATGTCACTCTACTAGAGGCAAGGCCGCAAGGTGCAGCGCATGCAGACCAACGCGCATTGGCACTTTCTTACGGTAGCCGTCTGATTCTCGAGCGCCTTGGGCTTTGGGGGGAGCTTGAGCATAAAGTGACCCCAATTCATACCATCCATATTTCCCAGCGCGGCAGCCTTGGGCGTTCGCGCCTGAAGGCAGAAGATTACGAGCAAGATGCTCTTGGCTATGTAGTTGCCTATGGTGACTTAAGCGCGGCACTTGATCATGCGCTGTCCGAACTACCACAAGTGAATATATTGCATGGCGCCACCGCTGAGTCCATTAGACCTTCCCCCAGCGAAGCATCGGTTGTGTTCAAGCATGAGGATGCTACCCATGAGGTTAAGAGCCCATTAGTCGTATTGGCTGACGGCGGCAAAAGTCTAGGTGAAATAGAAGGTTTAAAACGTAACACCAAGGAATATGGGCATGATGCGCTGGTGACTAAAGTGAGCGCTGAATATCCTCATGACAATATTGCTTATGAACGGTTTATTCCCTCAGGCCCCGTGGCTTTATTGCCTAATGGGCCGCGAGATTTTTCGCTGGTTTGGACGGGGAGGAGTGATGATGTTAAGGCGCTATCAACGCTCGATGATGCTACTTTTTTAAGCCAGTTACATGATCACTTCGGTGATCGTGTCGGACGTTTTTTGAAGGTGGAGAAGCGTTTAACCTTTCCGCTTAAGCTTTCTTATCTTGAGCAAGTCACTGCGCCACATTTAGTTGTCATCGGTAATGCTGCGCAAACTATGCATCCAGTGGCTGGGCAGGGGTTTAATGTGGGCTTGCGAGATGCATGGCAACTCGCGCAAACAATATCAGCAACTTCTACAGATGAGCTTGGTAATGAAGCAATGATGTCAACTTACCAGCGTGGTCGAAAGACGGATACCAAAAGAGGCATGCTCATTACTGATTTTATGGTGAATTTATTTTCCAATGATTTAATCGGCATCGCGCCTGCGCGTGGCCTTGCGATTGGGTTGTTGGATTTGGTAAAACCTGCCAAACAACATTTTGTCAGCAAAATGAGTTTTGGTAGTCAGGGCTGAGTAATGGCAGATATGACACAAGAGTTTGATGTTGTCATCGTTGGTGGAGGGTTGGTGGGTTCAACTGCTGCGATTGCTTTGACACAACAAGGTTTGCGGGTTGCTTTACTGGATAGACTCACTCCTGAATTTAATACATTTGGCTCAGATGATTGGGATGCGCGCATTTATGCAATTACCCCTGGTAATCGTGCATGGCTAGAAAAGTTAGGTGTTTGGAGTGGTCTTGATAGCACTAGAGTTTGTCCTATAGATGGTATGCAGATTTGGGCAGATGCAAATCGAGAGTCATTGAACTTTTCGTCATATGAAGCGCATCTAAATCGTTTGGGTGACATCATTGAAAGCCGCCTTCTGCAACAGGCATTGTGGCTAAAGATGCAAAGTGTGGGTGTTCATATTGAAACAGGCGTTGATTGCACCGCACTTAAAATCGCTGATGATTTCGCTATTATTACAACAAACGAAAGCACAACAAGTACGGGGCAGAAATTCAAGAGCAAATTGCTGATTGCAGCCGATGGCGCTAATTCATGGGTTAGGGAGCAAGCTGGTGTCACAGTTAATCGCCAACTCTATGCACAGCAGGCTTTGGTCGCCAATTTCACGACTGAGCAATCTCACCAAAATATTGCACGGCAGTGGTTTGATGCGGATGGCGTACTGGCATGGCTGCCGCTTCCTGATCATAAAATATCGATTGTCTGGTCAACTCAACATGCAAAATTGCTAAGCCATTTACCGCCAGAGGAGTTGACTTCAAAAGTAGCTGAAGCTGGTGGTCATTGCCTCGGTCAGTTGAATTTAATTGGTCAGCCACATGTATTTCCGATTGCAAAGTTCAAAGCCGACAGTCTAGTACAGCCTAGGATGGTTCTGCTAGGTGATGCAGCCCATCAAGTCCATCCGTTAGCGGGGCAGGGTGTGAATCTTGGCTTTCGAGATGTGATTGAGCTTAGTGATGTATTATCAAAACGAAATGCGAAGCAAGATATTGGCGATATTATGTTGCTACGCAAATATGCGAGGGCAAGAAAAGCCGACGTATTAGCACTAGAATCAGTCACCCATGGCTTGCATGATTTATTTGGTAGCTCTATTCCATTTGTGAAAAAGCTACGCAGTTTTGGCTTAGAATGGGTCAACCAGCAACCCAAACTCAAACAATATCTCATTAAACAAGCCGTCATTTAAAATTTCAGGCAATCAAATCTCAGGATTATCATGATTAAAAAAATCAAAAGCGTTTTACTGACCACCTTACTAACTAGCTTGATTGGTAGTTCTGCATTTGCAGATGAAGCTAGTTTGCGTAAGGCTATTGAGGCAACTTATCCTCAAGTGAAGGTGGATAGTGTTACCAAAACTCCTTTTGGTGGTTTGTACGAAGTGTTTGCAGGCGGGCAGATACTCTATGCCGATGACAAGCTGACATTTTTAATTACAGATGGTCAATTAATTGATCCAAAGACTAAACGTAATATCACTGGCACTCGTCTGGAAGAATTGACGAAAGTTGATGTTTCTACCTTGCCGCTTGATCAAGCAATTAAAGTGGTTAAAGGTAATGGTAGTAGAAAACTTTATGTGTTTTCCGACCCTGATTGCCCGTATTGCAAGCGTCTGGAACAAAATGAGCTGATTAATATCACTGACGTAACTATCTATACTTTTCTTTACCCACTTGAGCAACTGCATCCTGACGCTGGCAATAAAGCCCGGGCTATCTGGTGCTCTCCAGATAAAGCTACTGCTTGGCAAGACTGGATTGATAATGGTCAGTTACCTAAAACAACCGCTACATGCGACACTCCAATAGATAAAATTGCGGATTTAGGCAAAAAATACAATATTACCAGTACACCAACCCTTATATTTTCTGATGGTAAGCGCATGCTAGGCGCTTATCCTTCCAAAGACATTGAAAAAGGTATGGGTGGTGGTCAGCCAAGCAATAAGAAATAGGCTTAAACCGCTGAACCCATTTTGAAAATAGGCAGGTACATTGCGACGACTAAACCACCAATCAATGTACCGAGCACTACCATGATCACCGGTTCCATCAGGCTTGATATGGCGTCAACGGCATCATCTACTTCACCTTCGTAAAAGTCAGCCACTTTTCCCAGCATTGAGTCTAATGCGCCAGACTCTTCACCAATTGCAACCATCTGAAGTACCATGTTGGGAAATATTTCAACGTTTTGCATGGCTACAGTCAGACTTGTACCCGTGCTAATCTCGCTTTGTATTTTCTTCGTAGCGTCATAGTAAACACGGTTGCCTGCAGCTCCAGCAACCGAATCTAAAGCTTCTACCAGTGGTACGCCGGCTGCAAACATAGTCGCTAATGTGCGGGCAAATCTGGCAACAGTTGCCTTTCTAATTACCTCACCAAATATTGGTAATTTCAATAATAGCCTGTCCATAGTGCCTTGTAATTTTTCTGATCGCTTCCATGTGTAAAAGAAAAACCAGCCACCGCCACCAATCGAGCCAAAAATTGCCCACCAGTAGCTAACAAAAAAGTCAGAAATCCCCATCACGAAAAGAGTAGGTCCTGGTAAATTCGCCCCGAAACTGCTGAATAGTTCTTTAAATGCCGGTACCACGAAGATCATAATGACTGCCGTAATTGCAAAGGCAACCACGATAATTGAAATTGGATAGAATAAGGCAGATTTAATCTTGCCTTTAATCGCGATGATTTTTTCTTTATAAGTAGCTAGTCTATCAAGCAGGGAATCTAAAATACCTGCTTGCTCACCTGCACCAACCAGATTGCAATATAGTGCATCGAAATATAGCGGGTATTTACGAAATGCCTGGCTCAGGCTACTCCCTGTTTCCACATCGCCCTTAATATCACTGAGCAATTTTGAAACTGCTGGGTTATTATGACCTTTTCCAACAATATCAAACGCCTGTAGCAAAGGTACGCCAGATTTCATCATCGTAGCCAGTTGCCTAGTAAACAGAGAGACATCCTTTTCACTTACTTTACCGCCACTTTTAAGTCCACTCTGTTTTTTTACTTTCAGAACCGTGATGCCTTGCCGGCGTAAGGTGGCATTTACAAAAGCCTCCCCAGTGGCCTTCATTTCCCCTTTGATGCGTTTGCCTTTTTTGTCTGTGCCTTCCCAGGCATAGGTCACTTCTTTAGTGGCTTGAACGGCCATAACAATCCCTCAGCTGATGACTAACTATTATTCGTTGGTAACAGACTCTACTTCTGCAATTGAAGTGAGTCCTTGTTTTACTTTCAACAGGCCAGATTTCCGTAAATCACTGATGCCTTCGCGCTTAGCTTGGTCAGCAATATCAATCGCATTGCCGTTTTTCATGATGATACGACTCATTTCTTCTGAAATAGGCATGACTTGATAAATGCCAACCCGACCCTTGTAGCCATCATTACACATATCGCAACCACCCTCTTTGGGGCCATATAGTTGCCAACTCCCATCTAAGTCTGCTTCGGTATATCCGACACTTAGCAAGGCTTCTTTTGGCACATCAATCGGCACTTTGCAATGTTTGCATAAACGTCTGGCTAAACGCTGCGCAGTAATCAGTGAGACCGCAGATGCAATATTGAATGGTGCAACGCCCATGTTCATTAGGCGAGTAAGCGTTGAGGGAGCGTCATTGGTATGCAGAGTAGATAGCACCATGTGGCCTGTAGAGGCAGCTTTAATCGCCATGTCAGCAGTTTCAAGGTCACGTATTTCCCCTATCATGATGACATCAGGATCTTGCCGCAAGAAGGCTTTTAATGCGGCGGCGAAAGTTAAGCCTTGTTTATCGTTCACATTAACTTGATTGATTCCTGGCAGTGGGATTTCAGCTGGATCTTCCGCCGTTGATATATTGATGCCTGGATTATTAAGAATATTTAAACAGGTATAAAGGGAAACGGTTTTACCTGATCCAGTAGGTCCAGTCACTAGCACCAAGCCATAAGGACGGCTTACCGCATTAAGCAAGGCTTCTTTTTGTGCGGGTTCATAACCTAGGGCTTCAATACCTAGTGTTGCGCTACTTGGGTCCAAAATCCGCATCACGATTTTCTCACCATTAATCATGGGCAAGGTACTGACGCGAAAATCGATAGAGCGTGTTTTGGATAGAACTAATTTCATTCGTCCATCTTGAGGTACGCGTTTTTCAGCAATATCTAGACTTGAAATGACTTTAATACGAGACGACATTTTGTCTTTTATCGCCAAGGGAGGTTGTGCAATCTCTTTTAATATGCCGTCAACACGGTAACGAATGCGGTAGAACTTTTCGTATGGTTCAAAATGAATGTCCGATGCGCCTATATTGATTGCATCTAGCAGGATTTTTTGAATATATTTAACAACAGGAGCATCATCAACTTCTGCAGTTGAAGCTTCAGATTGTTGATTTTGGTCATCGTTTTGGATATCCAAATCGAAATCGTCGTCGCCTATATCCATTGAGTTTAGGCTGGTATCGCTAGAAGCTACAATTTTGTCAATCCACTTGCTGAGTTTGTCGTCCTCAACCACTACGGGAGATAAGGCCATACCGACCTGAAACTGAACATCATCTAAAGCATGTAAATTAGTCGGGTCTGACAGCGCTACAAACAAAGTATTGCCGCGACTTTGTAATGACATGACACGGCTAGATTGCATCAGCTTAGAGTCAATGACTTTAGCTGGGACGTAATCTATATTTAATGCGTCCAAATCAAATAGTGGAAAGCCAAAAGCGTTGGCAGCAGTTTCTGCAACTTTAATAGCCGAGATTTTTTTGCTTTTTACGAGTTGGGTAACAAATGTTGATTGCTGTGATAGCGCTAAAGTCTGTATAGCGTTGGCTTCATCTTCTGAAAGCAGCTTTTCTTGCATTAACATTCTTGCAAGTCCGCCGAGTTTATTGGGTAAAGATGTAGTAGCCATTTAAATAGTATGATTTCCCAGAATTAAATGCCCAAGCTCGTGTTGAGCGACGATGCACTTTTAAAACCAAACTTGATAACAAAGTATGCAAGCTTCATGCTAAGCCGCCATTTCTTTGTAAAGATAGCATTTTTTCAGTGCCTTGTATTGAACTGCTTTCACCAAGGTTTGCTTAATTATCAACAATTAACAGCATAATTCAAGAAAACTTTTAATAGTGACATTATCTTTTGAAAAATAACCATAAAAATCCTTGACTTATTCAAATAACACAAGTAAAAATTCGGATAGGCGTTTGAAATTCGAGCTCATAGCAGCCGGCACTACCGACTTAAGTTCTTGAAATACAAACTTTTGGGGCCGCCTCCCCTTATGTTTAGTAAGGAAGTCTGAAATGGCAACTGGTACCGTAAAATGGTTTAACGATTCTAAAGGCTTCGGCTTTATTACCCCAGATGATGGTGGCGATGATTTATTCGCACACTTTTCTGCGATTGTTGAAGCTGGTTACAAGAGCCTTAAAGAAGGTCAGCGCGTAAGCTTTGACGTGACTGAAGGTCCAAAAGGTAAACAAGCCTCGAATATTCAAAAAGCCTAATTAATTAGAATTCTTTTGAATTTGAGATTGTTGAATCTTTAGAAAAAGCGCCGAAGTTTTAACTTCGGCGCTTTTTTGTGCGTTAATTCTAGGCTGTTTCAGTAACACTACATGTGGCTGACAATTTCACTACCAAATGCTGAGCTTGAAACATTGGTTGCACCTTCCATCTGTGATGAAAAGTCATAAGTCACGCGCTTTGCACTGATTGCTTTTGCAACGCCTGAAATCACTAAGTCAGCAGCCTCAATCCAACCCAAATGACGCAACATCATTTCTGCTGAAAGTATCAGTGAGCTTGGGTTTGCAATATCTTTGCCCGCAATCTTTGGTGCTGTGCCATGGGTAGCCTCAAACATGGCCGTGGTGTCAGATAGGTTGGCACCAGGGGCAATGCCTATTCCACCAACCTGGGCGGCCAAGGCATCAGACATGTAATCACCATTCAGGTTGAGCGCTGCTACTACATCGTAATCTTGTGGATGTAACAGAATTTCCTGCAGGAATGCGTCGGCGATACAGTCTTTGATAATGATGCCGTTAGGCAGTTTGCACCAAGGCCCACCATCAATCTCCACCGCCCCAAACTCTTCTTTTGCCAGCTCATAACCCCATGTTTTGAATCCACCTTCGGTGAATTTCATGATGTTGCCTTTATGGGTAATGGTGACGGATTTACGGTTGTTATCAATCGCGTATTCAATGGCTTTGCGAATCAAGCGTTTGCTACCATCGATAGAGACAGGTTTGATACCGATAGCTGATGAGTCTGGGAAACGTATTTTCTTACGTACACCCATATCGCTCAAAAACGCGATGACTTTTTTAACTTCATCTGTGCCAGCTGCCCACTCGATGCCAGCATAAATATCTTCTGTATTTTCACGGAAAATCACCATATTGGTTTTTTCAGGCGCCTTTACTGGGCTTGGCACACCTGTGAAATATTGGATAGGGCGCAAACAGACATATAAATCGAGCTCTTGGCGCAAAGTCACGTTCAGTGATCGGATGCCGCCGCCCACTGGTGTTGTTAGCGGGCCTTTAATGGAGATGACATAGTCCTTGATTGCTTGCATGGTTTCTTCTGGTAACCATGTGTCTTTATCATAAAGTTTAGTGGCTTTCTCCCCTGCATACACTTCCATCCATGAAATTTTGCGCTTGCCACCATAAGCTTTGTTCACGGCGGCATCAATCACTTGCATCATGGGTGGCGTAATATCAATACCAATGCCATCGCCTTCAATAAATGGGATAATCGGGTTATCTGGCACATTCAATGAATTATCGGCATTGACAGTGATTTTTTCACCCTGGCTGGGCACAACGATTTTTGTAGACATGTAATTCATCCCAATTAGAAAATTATGTTGAAGCAATTTGCATGCTAATTTTGTTCAATAAACCTTATGGTGTTGTTTGCCAGTTCAGCGCGCATGAGTCGCACTCAACACTGAAAGACTTTGTGAGCATTCCGAATGTCTATGCAGCAGGCCGCTTGGATACTGACAGTGAAGGTTTACTTATTCTAACTGATGATGGTGCGCTGCAACATCGAATTGCGCATCCAAAGTATAAAGAGGCAAAAATATACTGGGCGCAGGTTGAGGGGCTGCCAAGTGATGAAGATTTAGTACCTTTGAGAAAAGGCGTTGATCTGGGCGATTTTGTCACGCAGCCTGCAGAGGTCAACTTAATGGACGAACCTGCTAATCTCTGGCTACGAGATCCACCGATTCGAGAGCGAAAGGCGATACCAACAAGTTGGGTAGAGATCAGTATTAGTGAAGGCAAAAATCGCCAGGTACGTCGCATGACGGCAAAAATTGGATTCCCGACTTTGCGACTCATCAGGTATGCGGTTGGGCAGTATACGCTTGATGGCTTAAAATTGGGTGAGCTGCAAATCATTGAACGTTAAACAGATATGTATTAAATGACGTGGTAATCATCCACCATTTAAGGTTAAATCTTAATTATATAAATGTAGGAAAAAGCGTTATGAAGCCAGTTGTTATTTTTCGCCATGCCAAGATCGAGGGCTCAGGTTATCTAGGCAAGTTTTTGACTGAAAAAGGCATCATTTGGAAGTCAATAAAAGTGGATGAAAATGAGCCATTGCCGCCTTCAGCCAAGGCTTTTAGTGGAATTGTTTTCATGGGTGGGCCTATGAGTGTCAATGACCCTCTGCCATGGATTCCGCATTTGCTTGAGTTAATTCGTGAAGCTGTGAGTCTAGATATTCCAGTATTAGGGCATTGCCTAGGTGGGCAGCTCATCAGCAAAGCACTGGGCGGGGTGGTGGGTAGTAATCCCGTCAAGGAAATCGGTTGGGGTGAAGTGAGTGTCAGCAAGAGCCCCGTGGCGCAGCAATGGTTTGGCGACTTGGATAAATTCAATGGTTTTCACTGGCATGGCGAAACATTTACGCTGCCAGAAAACGCCAAACATTTAATTGCCAGTCAATATTGTGAAAATCAAGCTTATGCGATTGGTAAACATTTGGCCTTGCAGTGCCATATTGAGATGACCGAAGAGTTGGTCAATACATGGTGCGAAAATGGTGTTAAAGAGATTGCAGAGTCAAGTGCTAGCCCAGGCGTGTTGCAAGTGGCAGAAATTCAGCATGATCTTGAGAACAGAGTTGCTCAACTAAACAGTGTTGCCCATGGCGTGTATGAACGCTGGATTCAAGGTCTGAAGCCCTGATTCTGCTGGTCCCTCAGCCGATAGTACGATTGGCTTATGGTAAACTCGCAGCTAATTAAATTATTTACTTTAAGAGATTGAAATGTCTGGCAACACGATAGGCACATTATTTACCCTGACTTCATTTGGCGAATCTCATGGCGCAGCCATAGGTGGCGTGATTGACGGCTGCCCACCAGGGTTAGCATTGACAGCAGCCGACATCCAGATTGAACTGGATAGACGCAAACCTGGTACCTCGCGCCATGTCACGCAGCGTAAAGAGTCCGACACCGTTGAGATTTTGTCTGGTGTGTTTGAAGGTAAAACTACAGGCGCGCCTATTGGTTTGCTGATTCGCAATGAAGATCAGCGCAGCCAGGATTATGGCAATATCGCTGAGACTTTTCGCCCAGGTCATGCTGATTACACCTACTGGAAAAAGTACGGTATTCGCGATTATCGTGGAGGCGGTCGATCAAGCGCGCGCGAAACTGCAGTGCGGGTTGCAGGCGGTGCAATTGCCAAGAAATGGCTTGCTGAGCGTTATGGCGTAACAATCCGTGGCTATATGAGCCAACTGGGTGAAATCGATATTCCCTTCCAAAGTTTGGATTTCGTTAACCAGAACCCATTTTTTTCACCGAATGCCGAGATTCTTCCTGAGCTAGAAAGCTATCTCGATAAAATTCGTGCAGAGCGTGATTCAGTCGGTGCGCGCATCAGTGTGATTGCGCAAGGTGTGCCTGTGGGTTGGGGTGAGCCTGTTTACGATAGGTTGGATGCAGAAATTGCCTATGCCATGATGAGCATCAATGCTGTTAAAGGCGTTGAAGTCGGTGCTGGTTTTGCCAGCGTGGCGCAGCGCGGCTCTGTGCATAGTGATGAAATGACCCCTCAAGGTTTTGCCAGCAACCATGCTGGCGGCATATTAGGTGGAATTTCAAGCGGACAAGATATCACGGTCAATATCGCACTCAAGCCCACATCTAGCATTCCGCAAGGCAGGCAATCGATAGACAAGCAGGGTAACGCCGTGACCATGCAAACCAATGGCCGTCATGACCCCTGCGTGGGTGTTCGCGCAACACCAATTGCCGAAGCTATGCTGGCGCTGGTGCTGATGGATCATGCGCTCAGGCACAGAGCGCAATGTGCTGATGTCATCAATACTTAGGGAGGCTCTGCTTAACCCTGACTTCGTCGCTCTGCTTCGTTACTCACACAAAATTTTTCCTTACATATCAGATATATGCTGCGTCAAAATTTTGTATTCGTGCCTTGCCTAGCTTAGAATTCAGACTTAATCCGAACCTCCCTAGGCAAATCTAAATTACAGAGGCTTCAAGCCTCGGATCACATTGATGAAGCAACTCCCATACTGGCGATTATCTGGCTTTTATTTCGCCTACTTTGGATTTGTAGGCGCCTTTAGCCCGTTCTGGGGCTTGTATCTAAAATCCCTCGCTTTCACTGCTTTTCAAATCGCAACCTTGATGTCTCTATTTCAAATCGCCCGTATTTTCGCTCCAAGTGTCTGGGGTTGGGTGGCAGATCATACAGGGCATAGAGTCAGGCTTATCCAGTTGCTGGCTGGTTTGAGCTTGATTTCTTATGTGGGTGTATTCTTCGGTGAGTCTTTTGCCTGGCTGTTTGCGGTCATGATTACCCTGAGCTTTTTCTGGAGTGCATCATTGCCGCTGATCGAGGTGGTGACCATGGGGCATTTGGGCGATAAATTTGGTCGTTATGGACACATTCGCATGTGGGGCTCGGTAGGGTTCATTCTGGCGGTTGTTGGGTTGGGCTATCTCGTTGAGCACACCAATATCAAGTCTTTGCTGTGGGTCATCTTGGGCTTGCTGGTTGGCGTTTTCTCCTGCTCTATCAATCTCCCCGAGCCGACATTGCTAAAACCACACACTGAAGAGCGAAGCCTTGCCACAATCATGCGGCAGCCACAGGTTATTGCCTTAATGGCGGCTTGTTTTAGCATGGCTGCGGCACATGGCGTTTATTACACCTTCTACTCGATTTATCTAGTGGATCATGCCTACACTGCTGCCCAAGTAGGTTGGTTATGGGGCGTGGGTGTGATGTGTGAGATTCTGATATTTATCTATATGCCTCGGCTGACTGCCAAATTTGGTTTGCGCAACATTATGCTGGCTAGTCTGTTGTTGGCTTTTGTGCGATTTATGATTATCGGCTGGGCGATTGATTTCTGGATATTGATCTTGCTGGCGCAAACCCTGCATGCTGCTACATTTGGCACCTACCACGCCACTGCAGTTGCCCTCACGCATCATTACTTTAAAGGCAAACACCAATCCAAGGGGCAAGGGTTAT
This sequence comes from Methyloradius sp., assembly GCA_035460505.1. Taxonomy (GTDB): domain Bacteria; phylum Pseudomonadota; class Gammaproteobacteria; order Burkholderiales; family Methylophilaceae; genus Methyloradius. Next base: position 21,862 of record DATHWP010000094.1, read on the forward strand.
ACACCAGTGTATCTTACGGACTAGGCGGAACATTTGGCGCCATGATGAGTGGGTTTTGCTGGGAGTCGCTAGGGCCAAGTTGGACGTTTACGCTATCTGCTGGATGCGCGATATTTGGGTTTATTTTATTTAAGTGCTTAATGCCAGAATCCGCTAATATTACTTCCACCGCAATAAACCAAACCTGAATATTTCAATTAAGTTGAAAGAAATTATAATGAAATTATTTATTTATTTATTACTTCTTATTACGACCAATGTTTTTGCGGATAGTGATATTAATGTAGTTGGCCTTTTTAGTAGCAAAGCAGTTGTTATTATCAATCATGGACGACCTCAAACTTTGTCGGTTGGACAACGCTCACCTGAGGGCGTGAAATTAGTATCTGCAGATAGTAGCAAGGCAGTATTTGAAGTAGATGGTAAACAGAAGCAGCTTGGGATGGGGCAGGCAGCAACTGTTTTTGCAGGGTCAGGCAGCCCAGGAACGGTGACAATCACTTCAAATGAAGCTGGGGGGTATTACACCGATGGTGCTATTAATGGCGTAATTGTTAAGTTCTTGGTGGATACTGGAGCTAATGTGGTTGCGCTCAATACTAGAACGGCTACTAATGCAGGGATAGACTATAGCAAAGGTGGCTTTGTAGGGGTACACACGGCAAATGGTACTACTACTGGTTACCATGTTGTGATTGATAGTCTTAAAGTTGGCAGTATTGTATTAACCCATGTGGATGCAGTTGTTGGCGTCAATGGCCCAGATTTCGTGTTGCTGGGAATGACGGCATTACGCCGCTTACAGATGAGCCAAGATGGAAACACAATTACATTAGTTCAAAGATATTGATTGTTTGAGTTGACAAAGCAAAGGCATGTAAATGCGCCTTTGCTTTGTCAACTCAAAGCTTACTTAATTCGCACTAAACTAGCTTCTAGCGCGCTTATCGCTCTCAATCAGCGCGTAAGCCGAGTGATTATGGATAGACTCAAAGTTCTCTGACTCCACCACAAACTTATCAATACGTTTTTCGGCAATCAGTTGCGCGGCGACATCACGTACCATGTCTTCCACGAATTTTGGATTATCGTAGGCATGCTCTGTAACGTATTTTTCATCCGGACGTTTCAGCAAGCCGTATAGCTCTGAAGAGGCTTGTGATTCAACGATACGAATCAGGTCTTCAACCCAAATGAAGTCATTGATAAGTGCTGTAATGGTCACATGTGAACGCTGATTGTGTGCACCATAATTCGATATCTTCTTTGAGCAAGGGCAAAGGCTGGTCACAGGCACTAATACTTTGACCGTAATATCAAACTTGCCATGATTGATTTCACCGATGAATGTCACTTCATAATCCAGCAAGCTTTGTACGCCTGACACAGGCGCTGCCTTGTTGATGAAGTATGGGAATGTCATCTGCACATAGCCAGATTCAGCCTCAAGACGTTTCACCATCTCGCGCAAAATGCTCTCGAAAGACTCGATTGAAATCTCACGTTCGTTCATGTTGAGAATCTCAACAAAGCGAGACATATGGGTGCCTTTGAAGTTGTGCGGCAAATGCACATACATGTCAAACATGGCTACGGTGTGCTGTACCCCACCTGTTTTATCTTTGACTTTGACCGGGTGGCGGATTGATTTGATGCCTACCTTATCAATCGCCAAATGGCGTACATCAGGAGTGTTCTGGACATCTTCAATCGTAGGTAATATGGGTTGGTTCATTTAGATTCTCGATAATGGTTACTCAAGCAAATGATGTAACTTTAATACTTGAGTATAACACTAGGTTAATGTTTTCTCAATTGCAGCAATAATGCCTTGAGCATCTAGACCACAGTTTGCCAACATGGTTTCATGCACGCCATGTTCAATAAATGTATCGGGCAAACCTAGCGATAATGTCGTGATTTTTTGGTTAATCTGTTGCAGCGCCTCCATGACGGCAGCGCCCGCGCCGCCCATGACAGCATTTTCTTCCACTGTGACCAGTAAATCATGGCTTGCAGCTAATTCCGTGATCAGGGCAATATCCAGCGGCTTAACAAAACGCATATTGGCGACCGTAGCATTTAGATGTTCGCCAGCTTCCAGCGCTGGCTTTAGCATGCTGCCAAAAGCAAGAATCACGATTTTCTTGCCCTGACGGCGTATCTCACCTTTGCCAATCGGCAGTGTCTGCATCTCAGTTTTAATTTCTACACCCGTGCCGCCTCCGCGTGGGTAGCGCACTGCAGTTGGGCCATCATGCATATAAGCGGTATAGAGCATCTGCCTGCATTCGTTTTCATCGCTCGGTGTCATAAGGATGAGGTTTGGAATGCAGCGCATATAGCTAATATCAAAGCTGCCCGCATGCGTTGGACCATCAGCACCTACCAGACCCGCGCGATCAATCGCAAATACCACAGGCAGATTTTGTAAGGCAATGTCGTGAATCAGCTGATCGTAAGCACGCTGGAGGAATGTGGAATAGATCGCTACGACAGGCTTCATGCCATCGCACGCCATGCCTGCAGCAAATGTCAGTGCATGCTGTTCGGCAATGCCTACATCAAAAAAGCGTTTTGGGTATGCTTCGGCAAAAGCATTGAGGCCTGAGCCGTCTGACATGGCGGGGGTGATGCCGATTAAGCGCTCATCTTTCGCTGCCATATCAACGAGCCAGTCACCGAAAACTTGTGTATAAGTTTTAGTTGCTGATTTTGGTACTTCACGACCATTGGCCGGGTCAAATTTCCCCACCCCGTGAAACTTACTAGGGTTATCTTCAGCCGGCTCGTAGCCATGGCCTTTTTGCGTAACCACATGCAGGAACTGTGGGCCTTTCAGATGGCGGATGTTGCTTAAAGTGGTGACTAAGACATCTAAATCATGACCATCAATGGGGCCTATATAGTTGAAGCCGAATTCTTCAAATAAAGTACCTGGCGTCACCATGCCTTTAACATGTTCTTCAGCGCGCTTGGCAAACTCCAGTACAGGCGGCATGACCCCCAGTACCTTTTCACCTGAACGGCGGACGCTGTCATAAAAACGGCCAGACAAAAGCTTGGCCAGATAGTGCTGCAGTGCGCCTACATTGGGCGATATTGACATGTCGTTATCATTGAGCACGACAAGTAAATTGGCATCCATCGCACCTGCATTATTCAGTGCTTCAAACGCCATGCCTGCAGTCATGGCGCCATCGCCGATAATCGCGACAGCACGACGCTCAGAACCAGTCAGCTGTGCTGCAATCGCCATGCCGAGTGCAGCTGATATTGATGTGCTTGAATGGCCCGTGCCGAAGGTATCGTAAGCACTTTCATTACGTCTAGGAAAGCCTGCAATCCCACTCGGTTTACGCAGGTTCTGCATGGCTTTACGGCGCCCTGTGAGTATCTTGTGTGGATAGGTTTGATGGCCTACATCCCACACCAAGCGGTCGTCAGGCGTATTGAATACATAATGCAATGCGATGGTGAGCTCGACCACGCCAAGGTTTGACGATAGGTGACCGCCAGTTTTAGAGACGCTATCAATCAAGAACATACGTAGCTGCTCTGCCAGCTCGCGCAAGTCTTTGCGATCAAGTTGTCTTAACTCGTCAGGGGAGTTGATCGTATCTAATAGTGGGTACATAGTGATTAAAAGTCGGTCTTTAAAAACTGCGTTGCATGATAAATTGGGCAAGTTGTCTCAAGCGCAAAGCTTCGTCGCCAAAGGGCTGGAGAGCATCCAGCGCATTTTCGTAAAGCTCATTTGCCAAGGCTTTGGCTCGCGTTATGCCCAGTATGGTGACATAAGTCGGCTTGTTGCTGTCAGCATCCTTGCCAGCAGTTTTGCCTAGAGTCGCGGTGTCTGCTTCGGTATCCAGAATGTCATCTACGACTTGAAACGCCAAGCCTATAGCTTCGGCATATTGCTGGATGGCGGAGATTTTGGCTTCATCTTCTAGATCTGCACAATAAGCACCAAGCAGGGCAGCTGCGCGGATCAAAGCCCCAGTTTTGTGAATATGCATATATTCAAGCTCTAGCTGGGTGAGTTCCTTACCTACGCTGGCTAAATCAATCGCCTGGCCGCCTGCCATGCCGCGTGAGCCGCTTGCAATAGCGAGTGCAGAGAGCATTTTGAGCTGTTGTTCTGAGCTGAAATCTAAGCTCTTTTCTGCAGTTGCCAAAGTTTGAAATGCCAAAGTTTGCAAAGCATCACCAACTAGCAGGGCAGTCGCATCGTCATATTGTTTGTGGCATGAAGGTTTGCCGCGGCGCAAGTCATCATCATCCATACAGGGCATGTCATCATGCACCAGGGAGTAAGCGTGAATCATCTCTACAGCGCTGGCGGCTATATCCACTTTATCGATACGTGCATGACAGAGCGAGCCAGCGGCATGTGCCAGTAATGCCCTGACTCGTTTGCCGCCACCGAGTAGTGCGTAACGCATCGCATTGTGCAGGCGCTGGGGGGCAATGTTCGCTTGCGGTAGAAGTTGATCAAGTGCGTGTTCGGTGCGGTGCTGAATATCGAGCGCCCAGGTAGTAAAGTCAGTCATTGCTGTAACTCAATCTTCACTATCTATATAAGTTTTCAACTGATTCTTATCATCAAGAATTCGTACTTGCTGCTCTACGTCTGCCAGTGTTTTTTGGCAAAAACGTAATAAGTCGGTCCCACGTTTATAGGCTGCTAGGGATTGCTCAAGTGGCATCTGGTCAGATTCCATTTGCTGTACGAGTGATTCAAGTTCAGAGAGCGCTATCTCGAAACTGAGCGTGTTTTCCAAACTGGAATTTTCAATATTGATATCAGCGGTTTTTGTGTTTTTTGGCATGAATAATTGTTGGGTATATGATTTAAATGCGGACATTACGATAATGAGCCATCATCATCTTGTCTGCTTTATTATTATTTCTAGTATTTTAACGCGATATCAGCACTTTATCTCGCATTTCTGGTGGATGAAGGCCGAGTCAAGCCAATATGCGGTTCAAAAAATCGCGTATATCGTCTATTTCTTCTACACATACTGAATGTGCCATTGCATATTCGTGCCAGTCGATCACATAACCCACCGACGTCAATACCGCTTTGGATGCTTGGCTGGTCGCTAATGTGATTACGCTATCAAATTCACCATGCGCCATAAAAATAGGCAGATCAAGGTTCGCTGCCTGTCTATCTGCCAACAACATGGTTTTAAGCGGTAAATAAGTAGATAACGCCAATACGCCAGCCAACCGCTGCGGGTAGCGTAACGCAGTGTGCAACGCGATGGCCCCACCCTGTGAGAACCCTGCAAGCACAATGCGCTTAGCTGGAATACCTTGCGATAATTCATGTGCGATCAACTCGGCAATCTTGCCTTCAGTCGCGCGTATGCCAGATTCATCTTGCAGGCTATCATTGTTCAGCCCATATATGTCGTACCATGCGGGCATTTCATGGCCGTTATTCATGGTGACTGGCCTCACAGGCGCATGTGGCAATATGAAGCGCAGATTGGGAATGCCAAGCTCTTCAACAATAGGGGCAAAGTCATGGCCATCAGCCCCCAAACCATGTAGCCAGATAACGCTGGCATTTATTTCTGCCGAAGTTTCAATTACAAGAGATTCCAGCATGCATTACTCCACTATTTTTGTAGCTTGTTTTGAATAAATTTATGTATAAAATCAACCGTCAGTCAGGCGATTATGCCCGAATATCCCACCTGAATTTTCGTATGGTTGTTATATGCTATGATTTTGCTATATGCTTGATGTAAATCAGGGCTTTACAATTATTAGAACAAATTATGCGCCTTCCTGAAATATTCACTCGTCATCTTATCCGTATAGGCTTAGGTCTTGCGGTAGTAGCTTTATTCTTGCTCACTACTACCGATGTACTGCACATGGGCTTTATTAAGCGCCTCGACCATTTTACCTATGATGTACGCTTAAATCTCATGATGCCAGGCACGGTGGATAATCGCATAGTGATTGTCGATATTGATGAAAAAAGCCTGCAGGAGCAAGGGCGCTGGCCTTGGGGGCGGAATAAACTTGCCAGTCTCGTTGATAAGCTGTTTGACCAATACAAAATCAAAGTCATGGGATTCGACGTTGTTTTTGCCGAAAAAGACGATAGCTCTGGCCTTAAAAGCATAGAAGAAATTCAAAGCAAATACCTGAGTGGCGATGACCTTTTCAAGCGCACTATTGATGAATTAAGGCCTAAGCTAGATTACGACCAAGTATTTGCAGATAGTCTCAAGGGTAGAAATGTGGTGCTCGGCTATTACTTCAGCCAGAATGGTGAAGCTGGTCAAAGTGTAGGCTTGTTGCCTACAGCCTCATTTGTGGATGGTAGTTTTAAGGGTAAAAGCATCCCGTTTACAGAAGTGGCAGGATTTGGTGCAAATCTAGATGTGTTGCAAAAAAATGCATACACAGCGGGCCACTTTAATCCAGACCCAGATGAAGACGGTATATCGCGCAAAGTGCCCATGTTGCTTAAATATAAAGATAATTTATATGAGGCATTATCAGTGGCTGTTGCTCGCGTTGCATTAGGTAATCCAAAGCTTGAAGCCAAATTTGCTGAGGGTTTAGGCGTTAGCAGCAGATACGCAGGTCTGGAATGGTTGAAGCTTGGTGACAGGCAAATCCCTGTAGATGCTAATGTCGCAGCCTTAATCCCTTATCGTGGTAAACAAAGTAGTTTTCCCTATGTATCTGCTACCGATGTACTTACAGGTAAAGTCCCTGCAGAAGTTTTAGACAACAAAATCGTGTTGCTTGGTACTACAGCCCCAGGCCTGATGGACTTGCGGGCAACACCTGTACAGAACATTTATCCAGGGGTCGAGATTCACGCCAATATGATTTCAGGCATTCTCGATCAGAATATTAAAGAAAAACCTGCATATACGATGGGCGCTGAGTTTGTGCTCATTCTAATAACAGGTCTGTTGCTTGCTATATTGTTGCCCGTATTAAACCCAGTCATGGCGACAGCACTTGCCTCTGCTGTATTTTTCTTGAGCATTATTTTTAATCTGATTGTTTGGCAGTTTGGCAATCTGGTGCTGCCATTGGCATCCATATTGCTGATGATTGCTGCTATTTATGTGCTGAATATGGCATATGGCTTTTTCGTTGAGTCACGAGGCAAACGCCAGTTGGCTGGTTTATTTGGACAATATGTACCGCCAGAGTTGGTGGATGAGATGTCCAAAGACCCCGATGCATTTAGTCTAGAAGGCGAAAGTCGGGAATTGACGGTATTGTTTTCAGATGTGCGTGGTTTTACCACTATTTCTGAGGGGCTAGAGCCTAAAGAGCTCACGCAACTCATGAACGAATTTTTAACGCCGATGACCCATGTGATCCATCACAGTCGCGGTACGATTGATAAATACATGGGCGATGCGATTATGGCCTTCTGGGGCGCTCCACTTCATGATTTACAGCATGCTAAACATGCGCTAGATGCTGCGATGGGGATGATGGATAGCTTGGCGACATTGCAAGAGGAATTTAAAAAACGCGGTTGGCCAGAAATCAAAATAGGTGTTGGTCTCAATACTGGCCCGATGACTGTGGGCAACATGGGTTCGTCCTTCCGCATGGCTTATACCGTGATGGGTGATGCAGTCAATTTGGGCTCTAGGCTTGAAAGCCTGACCAAAAACTATGGTGTTTATATTATTGTGAGCGAATACACCAAAGAACAAGTGCCTGAGTATATCTATCGCGAACTGGATGTGGTGCGTGTTAAAGGTAAAGATAAGCCAGTCACCATATTTGAGCCCATCTGTGAAGCAGGAAAAGAAGACAAAGCCATCAAAGATGAACTCAAACTCTATCGAGAGACTCTGAAATTGTATCGTGCCCAGAATTGGGATATTGCCGAGCTGCAATTTATCAATCTGAAGAACCAATATCCAAATCGCTACTTGTACCCAATGTATCTTGAACGTGTGGCGTTCTACAGAGAAAATCCGCCTGGCGATGATTGGGATGGCGTATTCACTCATCAGTCAAAATAATAGGGATGAACTAAATATATATGCAGCAGAACTATCAGTTTATGAGCACTAATCACATGGAACCGCGCTAATGCAGGTGAAAATACTAGGCTGTAGCGGTGGAATTGGCGATAGTTTGCGTACTACTTCTATCTTGATTGATCACGACATCTTGATCGATGCAGGGACTGGCGTGGGCGACTTATCGCTTGAAGAGTTGCTATTGATTGATCATATATTCGTCACACATTCGCATCTAGACCATATAGTTTCAATCCCATTTCTGCTTGATACGGTGATGGGATTACGTGCACGCCCTGTTTTGGTTCATGCGACGGCAGAGACCATTAAAGTGCTGAAGGAACATATATTCAACTGGAAAGTTTGGCCTGATTTTAATGTGATTCCAAACGCAGAAGAGGCCTTTCTACAATACAGTGAAATCAAGCTTGGTGAGGCGACTAAATTAGGTCAAAGAAGTATTACAGCCGTTCCAGCGAACCATGTAGTACCTGCCGTGGGCTATCATCTGGATAGCGGTAATAGTAGCCTCGTGTTCACTGGGGATACAACTACTTGCGATAAGCTCTGGCAACATGTGAATACCATCGAAAATCTGAAATATTTGATTATTGAAACGGCTTTCAGTAATGGCGAAATCGAACTTGCCAAGATTTCAAAACACTTATGTCCATCACTGTTGTTTGATGAGCTGAATAAATTGACGCGAGCAGCCGAAATTTATATCACCCACCTGAAACCAGGTGAAGGTGAGATTATTATGCAAGAAATTGAACAAAGTAAGCATGAGTTCAAGCCAAAGGCATTACAAAACCAACATGTATTTCAGTTATGAGATTAACTAAAGAGTTTTATCCAGTATGGCATCTATAGAATCTAGCATTATTGCTCAGTTACAACCAATATCAACGCTCTCCCCAGGGCGATTGAAGGAGCTTGCTGGCTTATGTTTTGTGGAAAAAGTCAGCAAAGACATCAACCCATTTCGTATGAACGTCAGTAAAGCTGCGCAAGCACTTTACCTCTTAAGCGGTGAGCTTGGTCTAAGATATGCCAATGGCAATAAAAAAATAATGCGCGGTGGTAGCGAGGCATCTAGGCATGCCGTAGATGCAAGTGCTGGCCTTGTTGAAGCCATCGCGCTGACAGAAATTGAGATAGTTCGTATTGATCTCGACCTACTAGATATCATGATGACATGGGATCAGCTTTCAGATTTTGAGAAGCCTTCCACAAATGAAGCACAAAAATCGGATACAACAAAAACTTCAGACAATGCTGGTCATTCATTAGCAAAGCCCGCCCGAGCAGCAACTTCCTGGATGGGCGACACTGGTGTATTCAGTGCCAGCAAATTGCAAACGGGGGTCTTTAGCCGTTTGCCTTCTGCGAATATAGAAGAAATGTTTAACCGCATGACCTCAATTGATGTGAAGGCTGGGCAAGTCATCATTCATCAAGGTGCAGAAGGTGATTATTACTATCTAATAGAAAATGGCACAGCAGTCGTGAGCAGAGTCACAGAGGCTACCCAACCGCCCACTATATTGGCTGAACTTCATGCGGGGGATGCTTTTGGCGAAGAGGCGCTGGTCTCAGATAATAAGCGCAATGCAACCATCACCATAAAAACTGAAGGTGTATTACTCAGGCTGAAAAAAACGGACTTTATTGAATTATTAAAAGCGCCACTCATCAGCCAGATTAATATGGAAGAAGCCCGTAAACTCGCAGCAAATGGTTCAATATGGGTTGATGTCCGATTCCCTTCTGAGTATCAGTTTGATCATCTTTCCAAAGCTATTAATATTCCTTTAAACGAATTGCGCAGCTTGATTCCTACACTGGATAAACAAAAAGAATATATCGTTTATTGCCAAACTGGGAGGCGAAGCTCTGCAGCAGCCTTTGTTTTGGTTGAACAGGGCTTTAGGGTGCAAGTGCTAGAGGGCGGCACTCGAGGTTCAAAGGTTTAAGTTTTAAATGTACATTATTGGAGAGTTTTTGTGATCAAGTGGTTGAACGCTAAAGAATCAGTAGAGTTTGGAGAGTCGCTGGCAGAGTTTTTTGCAAGAAGAGTCCCGTTAGTAGAAGAAGAAAATCAAAAAGTAATATCAAAAGCAAATAGGCGAGCAGTGCTCAATGAGATGGTGCGTAAGATTGATAAATTCAAAGTTGAGCACAGTATGAATTTTTATAAGAAAGCAAGATTGGGTAATGCTTTTAAATGGAAGTTATTAGAAGCTGGGTTCAGCCCTGATATTGTTGATAGCTTAACTAAGCAGATATTGATTAGACTTTAAGCCGTGTTTACTACAAGCAATTAAATTCTCAATATGATTTCCATCATAACTCTTATTGCATCTTAATTTAAGATGCAATACTACTCACAGTTGTTGAGTCTTCTGTAAATATCTTGAGATTACTTAATCTGACAATGAATACCTGTATTAAAAGAATTATAAAAAAAATAGCTCAACTTCAATCAAAGATATCTAGAAGTGGATCTAGGGATTCAGCAGTTTACGAAGTTGCAGTTATGAAGATAAGGGATTATCTGTTCTCCGAGCGTTTTTCAGATGCGGAGCTTCTCCTACGCCATATGCTTTTGGTAGAAATGCATGAGCCTGAATTATGGGAGTTATTGGGAGACTGTTTGAAATACAGCAACGTAGAAGAGGCAATAACATGTTATTCGCGTGCTATAGAGATTGAGCCGAATTTTTTAAGTTCATATCATAGCCTTGGCCTCATGAATATTTCATTGAACAGACTACCTGATGCACTTATCATGCTTGAACGCGCGAGCACCATTGACCCTAATAATATTAGTGTACTGGTAAACCTAGCAGAAACTCTAAGGTTACTGAAAAGGCTAGAACAAGCTTCAGCTATTTACCGTAAAGCTATAGCACTCAAAACAGACGATCCAGAATTATTTTATGCTCAAGCAATATGTCTAAGCGACCTCAATAATTTTAAGGAGGCAGAGGCTGCTTTCCAGAAAGCTCTGGAGCTGGATTCCAAGAATGAGGCTGTATATTTTGAACTTGGTACCATGTACCAGATTTCGAAAGAATATAGCGAAGCAAAAGAAATGTTTAGTCAACTCATTAAATTAAACCCCAAAAATCCAGATGGTTATTTGGGGTTAGCTGGGGTTCAACTTACAGAAGGTCTATTTCAGCAATCCTATGAAACGCAAACGCTTGGTATCAACAGTTGTGATTTTGTAACAGCTGATATACACAGGCAAATGATTCATATTTGCGCTAATTTATATGGTAAAGATGATGAGGTGGCATATCACCTAAAAAAGGTTGAAGAGTTAGCGCCAGATACATCTCATATTAATGACGCAGTCCAATACATGAGAGAGCAAAAATTTGCTGAAGCATTAACTGTTTTGGATAGTTTCAAACAACAAAACCTCTCAGTTCACCTGGCTGAGTTAAATAAGTCGTTGACTTTGCTTTTGTTAGGTTTTTATAAAGAAGGTTGGCAAGCTTACGAGGCTAGAAAACTTGAGAAACTTGTCAGTGATAATGTATTAAGTGTGAGCCGTATCATCCCGCTCCCATTTTGGGACGGTACTCCCGTTTTAGATAAAACTCTTGTTGTGGTTATTGAGCAAGGGATAGGCGATACTATCCACTTTGTTCGATATTTAACGATTCTCAAAAATTATGTGGGCAAAATAATTCTTGCCTGTAATCCAAATTTAGCTAGTTTATTCATATGCATTCCCGATATTTCAATTGTCACCTGTACTATTGAAGAGGTAATCAATGCAGATTATCAAGTTCTGTTGCTTTCTTTACCCATGATTCTAAAAACAGAAGTATCGACAATACCTAACCAGATTCCATATCTATTTGCAGATAATCATTTGGCTGACCAGTGGAGATCACGTCTTAAACCTTGGGAAGATACATTTAAAGTAGGATTGGTATGGGCGGGCGGGGTGGTATTTAAAGGCGATTTAAATCGATCAATAAAGTTATCTCAATTTTCTTCAATATTTAAACTGGAAAATATTACCTTTTTCAGTTTGCAGTTAGGCCCTCAGTCAGCGCAGATTTCTGAAAAGCCACCAGGTGCTGAATTAATTGACTTTACGCAATACATTACTAATTTTGCTGATACCGCTGCTTATCTAAGCCAACTTGATTTGGTTATATCTGTCGATACTGCTGCAGCCCACTTGGCCGGTGCAATTGGTATGCCAGTTTGGATATTATTGCCTTTTTTTCCAGACCATCGCTGGTTCTTGGAGCGGGAAGATAGTCCTTGGTATCCTACAGCAAGATTGTTCAGGCAAAGCAAAAGTCGCCGCTGGGATGATGTGTTTGATAAGATTGAAAAAACATTATCTCTTGCAGTAAGTGCCGAGCCACATGATAAAAAACTGCACTTGGCTGCACCAAAAAGAGATCTGGCTGGTGAGGCTGAGTTGCAATTGCAATATGGTCGAGAAGCCTATAAAAGTGAGTCCTATGAAGAAGCGCGTTCATTTTTTGAGCAGGCCGTTGTGTTAAAGTCCGATTCAGTGAACGCTTGGTACAACTTAGGCTTGGCAAATCAGGCTTTGGAAAGGCACTTTGTAGCAAGATCTTGTTATCAAAGAGTTTTGGCATTAAACCCATCAGATGCTGGAGTGTATTTCAATATCGGTTGTATAGAAGCTAATCAAAGAAACTTTGCTGCTGCTATTGAGAATTTTCGTCAATCATGGCAGTTTGATTCTTCAAACCCCAAAACAGCTTACAACTACTCACATTTACTATGGAATGTTCTTGAACTTGATCAAGCACTTATTGTTCAGACACAGGGGCTAAAACTTGACCCTACAGATAAATTAGCTTGGGCAAATTATGCGCTGATACTTGCCGAGATGGGCAAAGGTTCTGAAGCCAATATTGCAATTGAGAAAGCTGAAGAATGTCATCTCGATGACGATGAAAACGCGTGGATGGAGTATGCAACAATGCTGTTTTCATTGAGGCATTACGATATGGCAATTTCTGCATTTCGGCATGTCATGAGTTTGAATCCTGATAATAGTTATGCATATTTATATCAGTCTTTTATTTATCTTAAACAAGGTCTATGGTCTGAGGGGTGGGCATTATTTGAATATCGATTAACCACTCCTTCATTTGAGAAAGTAAGCTATAGCGGGGCGGTTTGGGATGGCAGTGAAATGCCAAATTCTGTTTTGTTAGTTCATAGCGAACAGGGTTTGGGCGATGTCATTCAATGCATGCGGTACCTTCCACTATTAAAACCAAAATTTAAACATATTGTTTTGCATATACCTGAAACAATAGCGCCTCTTATTAATATGATACCAGGCGTAAGCAACTGGACTGTTGAGTCTGGCATTGTTCCAGAACATGATGTACGAATATCAGCAATGAGTTTGCCCATGATTTTCAAAACTAGGCTTGACAATGTTCCTGGAGACATACCTTACATCGTTGTTCCCGAAATTTACTTTCCTAAATGGAAAACTTTAGCAGAAATGCGGCACAAGAAAAAACGTGTTGGTTTGGCTTGGGCAGGCAGTAAAAATCATCATAATGACATTCGGCGTTCGATTGGTTTTGATGTTTTGCAACCGCTTCTGAGCATTAAGAAAATACAGTTCTGGAGTCTGCAGAAGCACAGCAGTCAAGCAGTAGGGGAAAATTTAAGGGATGGGGCGCATTGGGTTGATAAGATGCATCTATCTGCCAATATGGCAGACACCGCTGCGTTAATTATCCAGCTCGACTTAGTGATTACTGTTGATACCGCGATTGCCCATTTGGCAGGTGCCTTAGGCAAGCCTGTGTGGATTCTTCTGCCTTATAACGCCGACTATCGATGGCTTGAGAGTCGAAGTGATAGTCCATGGTACCCAACTGCTAAGTTATTTAGGCAAGATGACCAGCATCAATGGCCTGCAGTTATTGACCAAATTAAACATGAACTTTCGGTCTTTATAAATTAGTAAACATCATGAAGAACCCCTGAGGCTTTTTCACGATGCTTAATCTAAATTAATTAACGGCAAGCTTGAGGACGATACTTGCTGGTAACTGTTGTTGCAGAGCTGCAATCCCATGCACCACCGCCATCTGCAGTAGCCAACGCAACAACTTGGCCTGACGCACGCCCTACATTCAC
>DATHWP010000095.1:0-16346 GCA_035460505.1 Methyloradius sp.
AACAAGGTAATATATTTACGCGACTATTCTTAATGAGTCGCAAATTTACATTTATAACTAAGGGAAATAAAAATGAAAAAAATGTTAGTTGTTTTATTTACTATTCTAAGCCTTTCTTTATTTGGCTTCTCATCCAGCGCATTTGCCGCTGTTAACTTGAATACTGCAACCAAGTCAGAATTAGAATCAATAAAAGGCGTTGGTCCTTCAAAAGCGGATGCGATTATTGCGTACCGCGCAAAAACCCCGTTCAAGTCTGTAGATGACTTGGATAAGGTTAAAGGATTTGGTAAGAAGTCGATTGATAAGATTCGTGCTGACATAACAGTAGCTGGCACAGCTAAAACAGACTCAAAGAAGTAAGTGAATTTACTGCAACAAAAAGCCCAGCATCGCTGGGCTTTTTTATTTCTATATTTTGATACAGCTATTTCACTCTCATTCCTGGTTGTGAACCGACATCGGGTGACAAGATAAATGGTCCGCCTCGCTCATCACTGGCCGCAAGCACCATGCCCTCAGACATACCAAACTTCATCTTGCGCGGTGCCAAGTTGGCAACCATGACCGTTAAACGGCCAACTAAAGTAGTAGGATCATAAGTGGATTTAATACCTGCGAATACTTGGCGTGGCTTTTCCTCACCAATATCCAGTGTTAATTTCAGAAGCTTTTCAGCGCCTTCCACATGCTCTGCATTGACTATTTTTGCGATGCGCAGATCAACTTTGGTGAAATCATCGATGCTTATATATTCAGCTTCTGGAAGAGCAGCAACTACTTGTGAATCTTGAGTAGCTGGAGACGCTGTTGCTTGCAAGTTTTCTTTATTGGCTTCAGTCATTGCTTCAATCTGCTTTGGGTCAACACGGGTAATGAGATGCTCGTAGTTGTTGATTTGATGTCCATCTGGAAGAGATGTCGCTACGTCTAGCCAACTTAGCTTTGGAATATTCAGGAAACCTTCAATACTCTCAGCCAAATTAGGCAATATTGGCCTCAAGAACAAGGTCAATAAACGGAACATCTCTAAAGCCTCCGAGCAGACCACATGCAAGTTTTCCTCTTTGCCTTCCTGTTTAGCCAACTCCCATGGCGCTGCTCCAGCCACGTAACTATTGGCTTTATCGGCCAATAGCATAATTTCACGAATAGCTCGGCTGAAATCTCTTATTGCATAATATTCTGCAATTTTTTCCGCAGCTTCTTTTAGCTCAATGACTACCTGATTAGTTAAAACATTTGTTGTTTTTAGCTTGCCTTGAAAACGTTTGCTTATAAAGCCTGCAGTACGGCTGGCAATATTTATATACTTGCCCACCAAATCACTGTTCACGCGCGCAACGAAATCCTCCAGGTTCAGATCAATGTCTTCCATTGAGCCATTCAATTTAGCAGCATAGTAATAGCGCAGATATTCAGGGTTTTTCACGTGCTCTAAATAGCTACGCGCTGTAATAAATGTGCCCCGTGATTTGGACATCTTCTCGCCGTTTACGGTAAGGAAGCCATGGGCGAAAATCTGGGTAGGTTTGCGGTAACCTGAGTACTCAAGGGTTGAGGGCCAGAACAAGGCATGGAAGTAGAGAATGTCTTTACCGATAAAGTGGTAAAGCTCAGTTGTTGAATCTTTTTTCCAGTATTCGTCGAAGTCTAGGCCAATTTTGCTGCAGAGATTCTTAAAACTGGCCATATAGCCGATAGGCGCATCCAGCCAAACGTAGAAATACTTGCCTGGCGCATCTGGAATCTCGAAGCCGAAATATGGCGCATCACGAGAGATGTCCCAGTCTGACAAGCCAGACTCAAACCACTCACTCATCTTGTTGGCGGCCTCTGGCTGCAAGGTGCCGGAGCGCGTCCATTCCTTGAGGAAATCCCCGCATTCAGAAAGCTTAAAGAAGTAGTGCTCGGTTTCCTTACGCACTGGTGCTGCGCCAGAAACTGCAGAATAGGGGTTTATCAGCTCTGTCGGACTATAAGTAGTGCCGCAGACTTCACATGAATCACCGTATTGATCTTTGGCGTGGCATTTGGGGCACTCGCCTTTGATAAAGCGATCTGGCAAGAACATCTCTTTGACTGGGTCGAAATACTGTTCGATAGTCTTTACAGCGATCTTGTTATTGGCTTTTAGCGCCTTGTAAATGTTGCTGGACAACTCACGGTTTTCTTCTGAGTTGGTTGAGTAGTAGTTATCAAACTCCACTAGAAAATCAGAGAAATCAGCATAGTGTTCTTTTTGCACACGTTCAATCAGCGCTTCTGGCGTAATGCCCTCTTTCTCGGCACGCAGCATAATCGGCGTGCCGTGCGTATCATCCGCACATACATAATACACCGTATGACCCTGCATCTTCTGGAAGCGTACCCAAATGTCGGTCTGAATATACTCGACCAAATGCCCAAGGTGAATGCTGCCATTGGCATAAGGCAAGGCCGAAGTAACGAGAATTTTACGTGCTGATATTTGAGTCATGAATGCCGTTAGCGGTTGTGTTTAAATTAGACTAATTCAGCATTTTAGCAAATGCAGCGGGCTTTCGCAGGCTTTCAGAATGGCAGAGTTGGCTACATGCGTTAAAATGGGTAATTAAACCCATAAAATTTGAATAAGTAACCCATATGGCTATCACCGAATCTCAAATCCAGACCGCGCTCGCAGAAATTATTGACCCGAATACCGAGCAAGATTTCATCGCCGGCAAATCTGCCAAAAATATCAAGATTGATGGCAGTGATGTCTCTGTAGATATCGTGCTCGGCTATCCGGCGAACAGCGTGCTGGCAGAGATTAAGACTCTGGTTGAAAACAAGCTGAAAAGCTTACCAGACGTTGGTACCGTGACTATCAATATTGGCAGCCGTATCGTATCGCACAGCGTTCAACGTGGTGTGCAACTGCTTTCAGGCGTGAAGAACATAATTGCTGTGGCTTCTGGCAAAGGTGGCGTGGGTAAATCTACTACTGCAGTTAATCTGGCGTTGGCACTGGCTGCCGAGGGCGCACGCGTTGGCATTCTGGATGCTGATATCTACGGCCCTTCGCAACCGCAGATGTTAGGCGTGAATAAGCGGCCTGATAGCAAAGATGGCAAAAGTATAGAACCGCTGGAAAGCCATGGCATACAAGTGATGTCAATTGGGTTCTTGGTTGATATCGACACGCCTATGGTTTGGCGCGGCCCAATGGCGACAGGCGCACTGGAACAGCTATTACGCGACACCCGCTGGAAAGACCTAGATTATCTGGTGATTGATTTACCACCTGGCACTGGCGATATTCAACTCACGCTATCGCAAAAAGTGCCTGTGACTGGCGCTATTATCGTCACAACACCGCAAGACATCGCGCTATTAGACGCGCGCAAAGGATTGAAGATGTTCGAGAAAGTCGGCATCCCCATCCTCGGCATTGTCGAGAACATGAGCACGCATATTTGCAGCAACTGCGGCCATGAAGAACACATATTCGGCGATGGCGGCGGCGCTGCAATGTGTAAAGATTACAACGTGGATCTGCTCGGTTCGCTACCTTTAGATATCCGCATTCGCGAACAAACCGATAATGGCAAGCCGACTGTAGCTGCTGAACCTGATGGCGATATTGCTAAAATCTACAAACAGATTGCGCGTACTACCGCGATAAAGCTCTCACAATTAAATCTTGATCACAGCAGCAAGTTTCCTAACATTGTGATTCAGAATACTTAAGCAGAGTATTAAACAGTAACACCGTAAAAATAAACATCTATACCTGCTTCTGGCGCAATTAAAGTCGCAGGAATCGCCACCCCACTCCGCCATTCATCCACGGCCTGCTGCTTACCTGCACCTGTCACCAGAAACATAACTTCATGCGTATTATTCAGGCGATTCTGGCTGATGGTAATACGCTCTGGTGGCGGTTTTGGGGCATCGAAAACAGGGACTGCATCAGCGCTGTTATCAACAGCTTGATTAGGGAAAAGGCTGGCAGTATGGCCATCTTCGCCTAAGCCCAGCAGTACTAAATCAAACGTACGAATACCTTTTAGCGTTTGGGTATAGGCTTTTGCGCCTTCGATATTGCCTAGTTCTGCGGGGATATCGTGAATCTGGCTTTGCGGTATGGCTACATGGTCAAGCCATGCTTGGCGTGCCATTAAGCTATTTCGCTCTGCATGATCCACTGGCAAACAACGATCATCATTATGGTAAATATGCCATTTAGACCAATCTGCTTTTTCTTTACTTAGTAATTGATACACACTTTTCGGGGTGCTGCCGCCAGCCAGCACAATCAAAAAACTGCCGTACTTGCTGATAGCTTCATCGGCGGCGGCCAAAATGCGTTTAACGGCGGCCTGATTAAGCGAATCTTGTGTTTCGAATGCGTGCCAGCGACTTTGCTGACCATTTACCCTTAAAGTTTCGTTTAAGTTTTGCGTCATGTTTCTGCCTTTGTTATACAATCTTGGATGCATCTGCTGATAGACAGTCAGATCATAATTCTCTCAACAAGAGATGATGACACATCATCCTCATCAAGGACAATCAAATGAAACTTGCAATTCTAGGTTTGGGCAAAATGGGCGGCAATATGGCACGCCGTTTAATATTAGGCGGTATTGACGTTGTAGGTTATGACCGTAGCGCAGAAACAGTAAATACACTGGCTACCGATCATGGTTTGATCCCAGCCGAATCAGTAGAAGATGCAGTGAGTAAGTTATCAGGCCAGAAAATTATCTGGCTGATGCTGCCAAGTGGCGCACCAACTGAAGAACAGATCAAAGACTTGATCCCTTTATTGAGTGAAGGTGACATCATCATTGATGGCGGCAACTCAAATTACAAAGACAGCCAACGCCGTGGCGTTTGGTTGGCAGAACATGGTATTGGCTTTATGGACTGCGGTACCTCTGGTGGCATTTGGGGTCTGGAAAACGGCTACTGCCTGATGGTTGGTGCGACACTTGAAGTGGCAAAAGTACTTGAGCCTATACTGATTGCACTTGCCCCTGCAGCAGACCGCGGTTGGGCACATGTTGGCCCAATCGGTTCTGGCCACTTTACCAAGATGATCCATAACGGCATTGAATACGGCATGATGCAGGCGATGGCAGAAGGTTTGGACCTGATCAAGGGCAAGCAAGAATTCAACCTGAATCTCGCACAGATCACTGAATTGTGGCGTCATGGCTCTGTAGTCCGCAGCTGGCTGCTAGACCTGACAGCAGATGCACTGAAAGGTGATCAGAACCTCACTAGCATCGCCCCATATGTAGCGGATTCTGGTGAAGGTCGCTGGACCGTGATGGAATCTGTTGAACAAGGTGTTGCCGCACCTGTGCTGACATCCGCACTGCAAGCACGTTTCAGAAGCCAAGATGCCACTGGTTACAGCTACAAGTTGCTCTCCATGATGCGTAACGGCTTTGGTGGTCATGCAGTCAAAACCAAGTAATCACCTGATTATTACTAAGTTAACTAAAACTCCAGAGATAAAAC
Organism: Methyloradius sp.; assembly: GCA_035460505.1. Lineage (GTDB taxonomy): Bacteria > Pseudomonadota > Gammaproteobacteria > Burkholderiales > Methylophilaceae > Methyloradius. The sequence goes on from DATHWP010000095.1 coordinate 5,494, forward strand.
GATGAAAGTTATAGACCCCTGCACCCTGGTGCTCTTCGGCGCCAGTGGTAATCTTTCCCGCGTTAAATTGATGCCAGGCCTGTTTAGATTAGATAGCCTTGGGCGCTTGCCAAAAGATATGGCGATTTTGTCTGTAGGCCGTGGTGAAGTCAGCCAGGCTGATTGGCATGCCGATATTAAGGGTATGCTCGATGCCAAATTCAAAAAAGGCTACGACCAAGAAGTATTCAAGCGTTTTATTGCGCGCAACCACTACCACTCAAATCCACCGACAGACCCAAATGCTTTCAAACGCATGAAGGAAACTTTGTCGAATGAGAAGGTGTTTCCGCAAAATCTGGCTTACTTCCTGTCTGTACGCCCTACCGATTTTGCACCGGTGGTCGAACAGCTTGCAGCAGTCGATTTGCTGAATGAAGAAAAATACTGGCGTCGTGTGGTCATTGAAAAACCATTTGGTACCAACTTACCTTCAGCCAAGGAATTGCAAGCTTCTATCACCAAGCACCTTAAAGAAAGCCAGATCTACCGTATTGACCACTATCTTGGTAAATCTGCGCTGCAGAATATTCTGTTGCAGCGTTTTGCCAATACCGTGCTTGAGCCGATCTGGAACAATGAGTATGTAGACCATGTGCAGATCACCAATACCGAAATGCTTGGTGTTGGCGACCGTACCCAGTTCTACGATGCTAATGGCGCGCTGCGTGACATGATCCAGAGCCACATTCTGCAAACTCTAGCACTGACCGCCATGGAAATACCAAAAGACTTGAGTCCAGATGCTGTGCGTACCGAGAAGATCAAGCTATTGGAAGCGATACGCCCGATCCCAGTTAATGACATCAAACACAATGCTTTCCGTGCTCAATATGCCGCTGGCGAGATTAATGGCGAAAAAGTCCCAGGTTATCTGGAAGAGTTAGGCGATAACACCAGCGTGGTAGAAACCTATGCTGCACTGAAGTTATTCATTGATAATCCGCGCTGGAAAGGTGTGCCGTTCTATATCCGCACAGCGAAACGCCTACATGAAGCAGATACCCGCATCTGCGTGCGCTTCAAAAAAGCGCCACTGCAAATCGGCAACGGCCAGGATCAAAACTGGCTGATTATCGGCATCCAACCACGTGAATGCATCAAGCTGGAAATCCAATCCAAGATTCCTGGCCTGGACATCAACACCCGCACAATCGAATTAGCTGGCGCAAATCGTCAGGATGGCGATGAAACCGTTGATGCTTATGAAGCTTTGCTGCTAAACCTGATGGAAGGCGATAACTCACAATACCTGCACATCAGCGAAGTAGAAGCGCAGTGGCGTCTGGTTGATCCAGTGATTGAAGCTTGGGCTGCAGATAGAGCACCGGTGCATCAATATCCAGCTGGTAGCAGTGATCCTGAAGCTTCAAAAGTCATCTTTGAAGCAACAGATCAGTTCTGGCGTTACAGCATCGCACTGGGTGGCGACAAAGTTTAATATCAATTCTACGGAGCGGCATAAAGCTGCTCCGTAGCCTTAATACAGGGAAGAATATGAGCATTAAATCCGACAAATGGATACGCCGCATGGCAGAACAACACGGCATGATCGAGCCATTCGAGCCAGGCCAAGTTAAGGAAGCCAATGGCCAACGCTTGGTATCCTACGGTACATCAAGCTATGGTTACGATATTCGCTGCTCCAGCGAATTCAAGTTATTTACCAATATCAACAGCACGATTGTTGACCCCAAGAATTTTGATCCAAACTCGTTTGTAGAAGTGAATGCAGATTACTGCATCATCCCTCCAAACTCATTTGCCTTAGCCCGCACTGTGGAATATTTCCGTATCCCGCGCAATGTGCTGACCATCTGTCTGGGTAAATCAACCTATGCGCGTTGTGGCATTATCGTCAACGTCACACCGTTTGAGCCAGAATGGGAAGGTTATGTCACGCTGGAATTCAGCAATACAACACCATTGCCAGCCAAGATCTACGCCAATGAAGGCTGCGCGCAAGTGCTGTTCTTCGAGGCTGATGAAGATGATATCTGCGAGACTTCATATAAAGACCGTGGGGGTAAATACCAGGGTCAAGTCGGCGTGACCTTGCCCAAAATTTAATATCCGTAATTACTCTTTGATATTTAACATCTAAAGTCATAATCACGACTTAACTTCATGCTATATTCGCGCCTTCCATTTTTTATGGAATAGCCATCTATTAATGGGCAATCTTCAGGAGGCCTAAATGAAATTCCGTTTCCCCGTTGTGATCATCGATGAAGACTTTCGCTCAGAGAATTCCTCTGGCCTCGGTATCCGTGTGCTTGCCAGAGCAATAGAAGCTGAAGGTGTTGAAGTGCTTGGCGTGACCAGTTATGGCGACCTCACTTCGTTCGCCCAGCAGCAGAGCCGTGCTTCGGCTTTCATCCTCTCGATAGATGATGAAGAGTTCATTGAAGAAAAACCTGAAGCTCTGCTAAACCTGCGTAAATTCGTCGATGAAATTCGCTATCGCAACGATGAAATACCGATTTTCCTGCATGGTGAAACACGTACCTCACGGCATATCCCGAACGAGATTCTGCGCGAGCTAAATGGCTTCATCCATATGTATGAAGACACGCCTGAGTTCGTTGCACGCTATATCCTGCGCGAAGCCCGTAGCTACTTGGATAGCCTGCCACCGCCATTCTTCCGTGCGCTGGTACATTATGCCGAAGAAGGCTCTTATTCATGGCACTGCCCTGGCCACTCGGGTGGTGTTGCATTCCTTAAATCACCCGTAGGCCAGATGTTTCACCAGTTCTTTGGTGAAAACATGCTGCGTGCCGATGTATGTAATGCCGTAGATGAGCTAGGCCAATTACTAGACCACACAGGCCCGATTGCAGCCTCGGAGCGCAATGCAGCCCGTATCTATAATTGTGACCATTTGTATTTCGTCACCAACGGTACTTCCACCTCGAACAAGATTGTCTGGAATTCAACCGTAGCACCTGACGACATCGTGGTCGTTGACCGTAACTGCCACAAATCAGTATTGCACTCCATCATCATGACAGGCGCGATTCCTGTATTCCTGATGCCAACCCGTAATCATTTCGGCATCATCGGGCCTATCCCGAAAGCAGAGTTCGCTTGGGAAAATATCCAGAAGAAAATCGCGCGTAATCCATTTGCTACCGACAAGAATGCCAAGCCACGTGTGCTGACCATCACGCAATCGACCTACGATGGCGTGCTCTACAACGTGGAAGAAATCAAGGAAATGCTGGACGGCAAGATCGATACCCTGCACTTTGATGAAGCTTGGCTACCACATGCGACATTCCATGATTTCTATGGTGATTACCATGCGATTGGTGCAGACCGCCCGCGTTGCAAAGAATCTATGGTGTTCTCTACTCAGTCCACGCATAAGCTGCTAGCTGGCCTCAGCCAAGCCTCTCAGATTCTTGTGCAAGATGCGGAAAGCAACCAGCTAGACCGCGATGTGTTCAATGAAGCCTATTTGATGCACACATCCACCAGCCCGCAATACTCAATTATTGCCAGCTGCGACGTTGCAGCCGCCATGATGGAAGCACCTGGCGGCACTGCTCTAGTTGAAGAATCTATCATGGAAGCCCTGGATTTCCGCCGCGCAATGCGCAAGGTGGATGAAGAATGGGGTGCTGACTGGTGGTTCAAGGTCTGGGGGCCAGATGACCTGACTGAAGAAGGCATAGAAGAGCGTTCATCTTGGATGTTGAAAGCCGGTGAAGACTGGCATGGCTTTGGCAATCTGGCTGAAGGCTTCAATATGCTGGACCCAATCAAAGCCACCATTATTACCCCTGGCTTGGATATTCATGGTGACTTCTCCGATGAGTTCGGCATACCTGCCGCAATTGTCACTAAATACCTGGCTGAGCATGGCGTGATTGTTGAAAAAACAGGGCTCTATTCATTCTTCATCATGTTCACCATCGGCATCACCAAAGGCCGTTGGAACACCATGGTTGCTGCGCTCCAGCAGTTCAAGGATGACTACGACAAGAACCAGCCATTATGGAAAGTCTTGCCTGAGTTTTCGGGTAAGTATCCACGCTATGAACGCATCGGTTTGCGTGACCTTTGTACGCAGATTCATGAAGTGTATAAAGCCAACGATGTCGCGCGCCTGACTACGGAAATGTACCTGTCCGACATGGTTCCAGCCATGAAGCCAACCGATGCGTTTGCCCGCATGGCGCACCGCAAGATTGACCGTGTGGCGATTGATGAGCTTGAAGGCCGCATCACTGCTGTGTTGCTTACCCCTTACCCGCCGGGCATTCCGCTATTAATCCCTGGTGAACGCTTTAACAAGATTATCGTGAATTACCTGAAATTTGCCCGTGAATTCAACGAGCGATTCCCAGGGTTTGAGACCGATGTGCATGGGTTGGTAAAGCAGATAGTGGGCGATAAGGCGGTGTATTACGTGGATTGCGTCGAACAATAAACAACAGTATTTATTTGCAGGCCAGACGATTTAGTCTGGCCTCTTTTAACTCTGCACAAGCTAGATTGACCTAGCGCTTGCGTTTATAGGTGATGTAACTAAACGGCAAACCTTTTTCGCTGACATGTTTTTCGCGACTAATCTCAGCCCATTCCGCTAGATTAATTTCAGGGAAAAAAGCATCCCCTTCGAAACTGGCTTCAATCTCTGTCAGATATAGTTTATCAGCTAGATTCAGGCCATCACGATAGAGCTCAGCACCACCAATCAGAAACACTTCATCGTCATTAACCGCTTGTTTAATCGCATCCACTAATGAATGTGCAATCAATGCCCCGGGAACTTTATACTGCGGATTGCGGGTCACAATGACAGTGGTTCGATTTGGTAAGAGCCTATTCAGTGAGTCATAGGTTTTTCGACCCATGATAATATGATGGCCAGTTGTCAACGCACGAAAGCGTTTCAGGTCTTCTGGCAAATGCCAAGGCAAGGCGTTATTTGCACCGATTACTCTGTTTTGAGCAATGGCAACGATGAGGGAAAGTTGAGTCATAGCATAATTATACTAGGGAAGCTCTGATTACTCTGAATTCTACCCGTAAAGGGCATCGCCACCAATCTAAGCGCTAAAGCGCCAAGATTGGTGGCGATAAGCTAGGCAAGGCGTGAACAAAAAATTTTGACGTCGCATATGTTTGATATGTTAGGAGAATTTTTTGTGAGTAACGAAGCATAGCGACCAAGTCAGAGTTAATAAGAGCTTTCCTTGCTACCCATCCACTTACGGCAAAGGATTAAGGCTTGCGCATCGCCTACCCCAAATCTTTTTTAAAACTACTGCTGATTGGTTTTGCACTGATCATCTTGCCGCTGCTTTTCGCGTTCGGCAACGCGGCGCTTTATCTGGATAATCTGGCCGATGAAAGCCGTACAACGGTGACTAACTCGGTACTGGCGACACGAGCAAGCCGCAGCATGATAGAGCAATTGACCATGATGGAACGAAGTGCCCGCCAGTATTTTGTATTGCATGATGGGCAGCTACTAGAAAATTTCAGCCACTCACATGACCAATTCACACGCACACTGGCACAGTTAAGCAACCTGCCCATAGGCCAAACTCAGCAAGATGCACTACATGATTTAGTCACTAAAGAATCTGCGTTATACGACGAAGTCATCACTACCTCTGTTGATACCATTAATACCAAACAAGTGATTGCAGAGTTTATTGATCTATCAACACTGGCTCAGCATATCGTGATAGAAAACAACCAGTTGATAGACCAACAAGCCATGGCGCTAGCCAAAACCACCGAGCTCACGCAGAAGAAGCTTGTATCGCAGGCACTCACACTACTACCAGTCGCCCTATTGGTCGCCATTGCGATTACTTTCCTGGTAGCACAGCCAATACGCCAGATGGATGCAGCCATCCGCAGGCTAGGTGAAGGTGATTATCATGAACCTATCAGCATTGATGGGCCAGGAGACCTGCATAATCTGGGTGAACGGCTTGACTGGTTGCGCTCACAACTGGAAGAAGTCGATCAGCAAAAGCAGCGATTTTTAAGGCATGTATCGCATGAGTTAAAAACTCCTCTCACCGCCATACGCGAAGGTAGTGAACTCTTTAAAGATGAAATCGGCGGTAGCCTCACACCACAACAAAAGGAGATTGCTGGCATCATGCAGGAAAGCAGTTTGCGCCTGCAAAAAATGATTGAGAACCTGCTCAATTACACCGCGGTTCAATACCAGAAACCGCAACTTAAGTTTGAAAACCTGCAATTAGTCGATCTCATTAAACAGATTCTTGCGGAATACGCTTTAACGCTGACCAGCAAAAGTATTGTTATCCGCCTTGATTTTTCTGACACCCAGATGATGGGCGATCACGAAAACCTGCATACCGTTTTTGATAACCTGATTTCTAATGCCATCAAATATACGCCAGCATCTGGGCATATTAAAATCAGTGTCAAACCGCGTGAAGATTTTGCTGTATTTGAAATCCATGATGGCGGGCCAGGCGTGATTGCCGCAGATAAAGCACGCTTGTTTGACCCTTTTTATCGCGGCAATGGCGTCTATGAGAGCCTCGTCAGCGGCAGTGGGCTAGGGCTCTCTATCGCCAAAGAGTATGTAGATGCGCATGGTGGGGAAATCACCTTATTGGCATCGGAGCACGGCGCGCATTTTCGCGTGCGCCTGCCGTTAAGCCCCGAATCTTTGAAAACTGGCAACATTGAGGCAATATCCACATGAAACTTTTATACCTGATACCGCCATTGCTCTGCTTACAGCTATTAAACGGCTGCGCATTGATGAACAAGCAAACCAAGCCTTCTCAACCTGAAGCTAATGCAGTCAGTGTGCAGCCTGTACAGGTAAATAATGAAGATTTACTCGACTACATTTCCAAGCTCACTGATTTACCCGCTGATGCGCAGAAAAAAGAGCTGGCGCAGGTATTACAGGCACTTGGGCAAAACAAAACAGATATTAGTTTGCGCAGTAAAGCAGCCATCATGTATGCGATTCCCGCCAGCAAAGTCAAAGACAATATCAAGGCGCAAAGTTTGCTTGATGATTTACTAAAAGAGAAAACATTAGAGGCAAAGCAAAAAAGTCTGCTTTTGTTGATACGTGATTTTGTCAGCGACAACAATAAATTAGCTTCAAAAATCAAAGACGAGCAAAAACGTAGCGAGGCCGCACAACAAAAATTCGATGCAGCCCAGCAAAGAGCCGACGCTCTGCAACAAAAGCTAGATGAGCTAAAAGACATAGAGAAAACGATGATAGACCGCGACCAGAGAAAGCCTAAATGAGGCCTGATGCCATGCAAGAAAGCTATAAAATCCTCACTGTTGACGACGATCCAGATATATTAAAGCTACTAGGCATGCGCCTGAAAGCGGCGGGCTATCAGGTTGTGACTGCTAGCAATGGTGAAGAAGCCCTTGCACAAATCTCACTCAGTCGCCCTGCCCTTGTGATTAGTGATCTACGCATGCCTGGCATGGATGGACTCGCCCTATTTGATGTCATTCATAAAAAAGACCCTGCACTACCAGTGATTATGTTGACGGCGCATGGTTCGATACCAGAAGCAGTAGATGCCACACAACGCGGAGTATTCGGTTTTTTAACCAAACCGTTTGACAGCAAATCATTGCTACAACAGGTAGAAGCTGCGTTGAGAATGGCGACTGGCGCGCATACAACAACCATCGATACTAAAGACCAGGCTTGGCGTGCAGGTATCGTGACACGTAGCCCGCAAATGGAAAACTTGTTGGGGCAAGCCAAATTGATGGCGGTTTCAGATGCCAGCGTATTTATTCAAGGTGAAAGTGGTACAGGTAAAGAGCTACTCGCGCGTGCAATTCACCAGGCTAGCCCACGCAATGAAAAACCATTTGTTGCCATCAACTGCGGTGCTATGCCCGAAGCACTGCTGGAGTCAGAACTGTTCGGCCATACCAAAGGTGCATTTACTGGTGCAATACGCGATAACAAAGGTTTGTTCCAGAGTGCAAACGGTGGCACGCTATTTCTGGATGAAATCGGCGATATGCCACTACCGCTGCAAATCAAGCTGCTGAGGGCACTACAAGAGCGTGTCATTCGGCCTGTAGGTTCAAGCACAGATACGCCGATTGATGTGCGCATCATTTCCGCCACCCATAAAAGCCTGACTGAAGAAATGAAAGAAGGCCGTTTTCGCGAAGATCTATATTACCGCATCAATGTAGTCGCACTCGCCATTCCGCCATTGGCAGATAGACGCGAGGATATACCGCTACTGGCGAATACCTTTTTGCAATTACTCAATGCAAAATATAAAAAGAGTATCAATGGCTACGCGCCAGAGGCAATGGAACTGCTGATTGCCGCACCTTGGCCTGGTAATGTACGTCAGCTACAAAATATCGTCGAACAAACGGTCGTACTATCCACTACAGCTATTGTGCCAGCGATGCTGGTTCAAAAAGCGCTGCATGACAATATCGGTGGCATTATCTCGTTTGAAGCTGCCCGTAAAGATTTTGAACGCGACTATTTAATCAAGCTATTAAAAGCCACTAATGGTGGTGTCACCCAGGCTGCAAGGCTTGCCCAGCGTAATCGTACAGAGTTCTACAAACTGCTGGAACGGCATCAATTAACCCCCGCTTTATTCAAGTCCGACAACTCCCAAGAGTAGTGCCTCTCAGGATGTCTGCATATTGAGACATCCTTATTCTTTAAAAATCAACCACTTATGATATAGGCATTATCAGTGTCGCCATACGGCGACACTGATCGCCAGAGACAATTCGCCTTATGAATTCATAACTTATTGATTTAATTAAATTAAACAGAGTTGGCACACCCCTTGCAATACATCTTACAAGTAAAGCAAGCAGGAGACCTAAATCATGTTTAAGAAAATTGATAAGAAATTACAGTTGGCCACTTGTGTTGCAGCCGTCATGGTTGTTTTGAGCTTTCAAGAAACAGCTATAGGCGCTAGTTCAACCACTGGCAATACCGATGCTCCAGCAAACAGCGCATTTGAAAAGCTGGATGCCAACCATGATGGCAAACTTAATATTGAAGAAGTAGCGCCAGACAAAGACCTCACTGAGAATTTTGTTAAGGTTGACGCTAATCAGGATGGCGCCATTCAGGTAGACGAATTCAACAGCTACAAAAGTGCTAATGATCAAAAACAGATTGTAGCGTTTCTTGATGACAGCGCTTTAACGGCAAAAATCAAAGCAGAGCTGGTGAAAGACAATGGCATTAAAGGGTTGAATATAAGCGTTGAGACACATAAAGGCGAAGTGATATTAAGTGGCTTTGTTGAAAACAACATCCAGATACGCCGTGCTATTGATATTGCTACCAGCGTGCAAGGTGTGCAATCAGTCAAAAATGGATTACTGATTAAAGGTTAATGTCATTAAATTGATAGGAGAACATCATGTCCAACTCACCTAGATTACATTCTTCAAGAAAAACGCATCCAATGGTGCTAGTCGCAGCGACTGCACTGACGATATTCAGCCTGCTAGGCAGTGCTGCGATTACAGGCTTGATTCCTACAGTACCTTATGCAAAACAAGGTTTATTGCAGGACATGACGGACGATAAAGCGAGTAACCATGCAGCGAATTTTGAAAGCAAGGTGCCTGAGAATAAGTCAGATACCCAGAGACAGAGTGCAAACAATCAGACATTGATCAATGCTGACAATGAAACACTGAATCAAGCGCAGGCTGAAAATAAATTATGCCAGGATTGTGGCGTGATTATTTCAATCAAATCGATAGACCAGGTAGCGAGTGATCTGGGTGGTAATTTTATTGCTGGCGACAAAGATAAAGTGGCCGGTAAAACAGCTTACCTTATTAAAGTGCGTATGGAAAATGGCGGTTATCGCCTAGTTACCCAATATAGCCAACCGCAGCATGGGATTGGCGACATCGTTAAGCTTGATAGTAATCAACTGGTCAGCGCATGAATGAACAATTGAGCATTTAACGGCGATATTTTAGTAGCAAAGAATTTAAGTTCACTCACAGCGGGCCTTCATCTCCCCGAGAAGGTCCGCTTTTTTTTATGCCTAAACTGCGACCACAGCCTTGATAGCTGGGTATGGGTCGTAGCTTTCCAGATTGAAATCTTCGAATTTGAAAGAAAAAATGTCTTTCACGTCTGGATTGATTTTCATGATGGGCAGTGCGCGTGGCGTACGCGCCAGTTGCTCATTGACTTGATCCAAGTGGTTCGAGTAAATATGTGCATCACCTAATGTATGCACGAAATCACCGAGTTTAAGGCCACATACCTGCGCCACCATCATCGTCAATAAGGCATAAGACGCAATATTAAAAGGCACGCCCAGGAATATGTCGGCACTACGCTGGTATAACTGGCAGCTCAATTTTCCATCGCCCACATAGAACTGAAAAAACGCATGGCATGGTGGCAGTTTCATCTGGTCAACATCGGCCACATTCCAGGCTGAAACAATCAAGCGACGTGAATCCGGGTTGTTTTTGATGGCATTGACTACTTGGCTGATCTGGTCAATATGCGAGCCGTCTGGCTTAGGCCAGTTGCGCCATTGATAGCCATACACGGGGCCTAGATTACCATTTTCATCAGCCCACTCATCCCAGATTCGCACATTATTTTCTTTGAGGTAGGCAATATTGGTACTGCCTTGCAAGAACCAAAGTAACTCATGAATAATTGATTTTAAATGTACTTTTTTGGTCGTGAGTAGCGGGAAACCTTCAGCCAGATCAAAACGCATCTGATAACCAAAAACGGACAAGGTACCTGTGCCAGTGCGGTCTTCTTTTTTGTTACCGTG